>DATMHK010000191.1:0-19927 GCA_035554995.1 Gemmatimonadaceae bacterium | reverse complement strand
CTGCTGGCGACCGCCGCACCGCTCCCGGCCCAACTCGCCCAGCTCGCGGGCCGCCCCGTCAACGGAATCACATGCGATGCCGGCGAAGGTCAACGGATCCACATCCATCAGCATCTCGTGATCTACGACCGCGGCAAGTTGGTCGACATTCCAGCATACATCGGGATTCCGCAAGCCGCGCGATGCATTTATTGGCTGCACACCCACACGCCGGACGGATTCATTCACGTCGAGGCGCCAGTGGACCGGTCCTTCACGCTCGGCGATTTCTTCGCGGTTTGGGGTCAGCCGCTCGATCGGAAGCGCGCTGCCGGCGCAGTTGTTAAGAAGGGGGACAAGATGCAGGTGTGGGTCAACGGAAAGCTGTTCACCGGCGATCCCTCGCAAGTCAAGCTCGAGCGGCACAGCGACATCGTCATCCAGGTGGGCCCGCCGTACGCCAAGCCGCCGCGCTTCACCGATTGGAAAAACCTCTGACCAACAGGTCCTGGGTCCTGGATCCTGGGTCCTGGATGGGCATACGTGGCGGTGTGACACTCACGGCTCGGCGCCGCTGTAATCGTTGAAGATCTTCGCGACCTCCGCGCGATCCTGCGTGCGCGTGAGCGCCAGCATGAGAAGGATGCGCGCCTTTTGCACGTTGAGATCGCCCGGGCCCGGCCGAGTTGTGCTTCCGGCGACGCGGCCGGATCCCGTGCGACTGCCGACGACAACGACGACTCCTTTCTCGTTCGCTCGTCGTAACGCGGCGCCCTGACCGGGCGTCGTTCCACCGGCACCCACGCCGGCGACGACAATTCCCTTTGCGCCGGCGGCGACGGCGGCGTCGATCAACACGCTGTCCGCGCCGCCATACGTATAGATGATGTCGACGCGCGGCAACTCGGTCACGCTCGAGAGATCGAACGCAGGCCGGCGCGTCGGCCGGGCGCGATTGAAGTAGATGGTATCGTGATCGACGATGGCGAGCGGGCCGTGCTCGGGCGCTTGAAAGGTCTCGACGCGCGTCGTGTTCGTCTTCGTCACTTCGCGCGCCGCGAACAGGCGATCGTCCATCAACACCATCGCGCCGCGTCCACGTGACGCGGGAGCCGCCGCCGCGCGCACGGCGTTGAACAAGTTCGCCGGCCCGTCGGCGCCGATCGCGTCCGCCGGCCGCATTGCTCCCGTGACGATTACCGGCCGGTCGCCCGTGACGGTGAGGTCGAGGAAGTAGGACGTCTCCTCCATCGTATCCGTGCCGTGCGTAACGACGACGCCGGCGAGCGACGACCGCTCGCGAAAGGCGGCGTTGATCCGTCGCGCGAGAGCCATCCACTGTTTCGGTCCGATGGCGCCCGAGGCGACGTTCGAGAATTGCTCGGCGCTGATCGTCGCCACCTTGTCGATCCCCGGCGCGGCCTTGGTGAGCTCGTCGACGCTCACCTTGTTCACCTCTCCGCCGCGGTCGCCGTAGTAGTTACCGGTCGACGCGATGGTGCCGCCCGTGGCCAGCACGAGAACTTCGGGCGGCTTCGCCTGCTGCGCTCCCGCGGTCGATGAAGCAAGAAGTGCCACGGCGAAAAGCCGGCGAGCCGCTGAGTTGCCGCGCCACATATCGAAAGTTCTCTCGCTAGTCACGAGGATTCGCTCCGGCTGCGTTGATTCAACCAATAGTACAACGGCAAACTGAAGCCGAGGCCACCGGCGAACGACAGGGCCACGAACCAATACCATTTTACCGGGCCAACGGGCCGACGCCAGAAGTACACCGAGAGAATCACGAGCGCGAGAAGAACGTCGAGGATGAATCCGAGCGCGAGATGGTCGTGTAGCACCGGGCGGACGCCGCGGTACTCGAAGAAAAGCCAATACAGGAAGAACCCGTTCGGTATCGTGAAGCCGAGAAGGGCAGTTGCCAAGAGCCACATGAGGTGCTCGCGTGGTCGAGCGACGGGATGCGCTAAACTGCCGCTCATGAACTGAGTTCGCCAGCGTCGCGATCCGCCTGCAGCGGCGCGGCCGTTCGACTTCAGCGACGCTGGTGTGCTGATCCTGCTCTATCGCGAGTCGGCGAAGCTGGCGAGAGCGAACGCGGGATTACCGGAGTACGTCTTCCTCGGCCGCAGCGAGTGGGGACTCTACCAGACGCTGCATCGATTGAAGGCGCGGGTGCACACGAGCGCGATCCTGCGGAAATGGTTGGCCGCGCATCCTACGCATCGCGCTCCGCCCCCGCGTTGAAATCCGGCAAATCCAGATCATTCTCCGCGTAGCGCCGAGACCGGATCTACGTGCGTCGCTCGCAAGCCCGGGATGACGGCCGCGATCGTTCCGATAACCGCCAGAATTATTGCCACGCCCGCGAACGTCATTGCGTCGTGCGCCGGCACACCGAACAGCAACTTCTTGAGAAGCCCCGATCCGGCGAACGCGAGCACCGTTCCAATCACGATGCCGATCGCCGAGAGCCGCGCGGCGCGACCGACCACCATCGCTACCACGTCCCGCGGTCCAGCGCCCAACGCCAAACGCACGCCGATCTCGTGGCGCCGCTGCTGCACGGTGTACGTCATCACGCCGTAGATCCCGATTCCGGCAAGGAGCAATCCGAGAACCCCGAACAGGCCGAACAGCGTGGCACTCAGCCGAGTCGAGCCGACGGAACGCGTCACGAGCTCGGTCATCGGCATCACCGAGGCAAGCGGAATGTTGGCGTCGATGTCCCGCACGGCTTTCCGCATCGGGGTCGCGATGCGTGAGGGATCGCCCTCCACCCGCACGACCATCGCCATGCTGTTGTACTGGAACTGAGGCAGTGGCCGGTAGATCTCCATGTACGTCTCTTTCGCCGCGCCGTCGTGATGAACGTCGCCCGCAACGCCAACGATCCGCACGCGTTGCGGCGTGCCCCAATCATATAGTAGGTAGTGGTTGATCGGGCTCTCGGTCGGAAAGAGCGATTTCGCCAGGGTCTGGCTCACGATTCCGACCTTTTCCGAGCCGATATCGTCCGTGTCGGTGAAACCGCGACCCTCGCGAATTGGAATCCCCATCGCCGCGAAGTAGCCGGGGGTCACGGCGCGCATGTCGCCGCCCGGTCCTTCACCGGGTTTCCACGCTGGGCGTCCTTCGATGTCGAATCCAGTCACCGACCGCTCGCCGGTGAGCGGCATGTAACTGATCGATCCAACCGAACGCACGCCCGGCTGTTGAGCGATGCGCGACTCGGCCTGCTTGAAGAATGCCGCGACTGCAGTGTCGCTCGGATATTTCCTGCCCGGAAGCGAGATGCGCGCGGTCAGCGCGTGTTCCGGCCGAAATCCAAGGTCTACACGCTGCAACGCCGCGAAGCTGCGCACCATCAATCCCGCGCCGGTGAGAAGCACGAGCGCCAGTGACATCTCGGCCACCACCAGCGCGCTGCGCAGCCGCGCCGAGGAGCGCGATTGATTCGACCCGCCACGCCCACCTTCCTTGAGCGTTTCCTGAACGTCGCCACGCGCCGCCTGGAGCGCCGGCACGACGCCGAACAGAACACCGGTTCCGACACCGACGGCGGCGATGAACGCCAGCAGACGCCAATCGACCGTGACGTCCTGCGGGAGCTGCGCGCCGAGATCGCTTGGCACGAGCGCGACGAGCAGCGCGGTCCCTTTGATGGCAAGTCCGAAACCCAGCAGCGCCGACACCACCGACAGCACGACGCTCTCGGTGAGGAGCTGCCGGACGATCCGTTGCGGCGACGCACCGATCGAGATCCGCACCGCGACCTCCCGCTCGCGATCGGACGCGCGCGCCAGCAGCAGGTTCGCGACGTTCGCGCAGGCGATCAGCAGAAGGAACCCCACGGCTCCCAGCAGCGTCCACAAGACCGCGCGCGAATTACCGACGAGCCGTTCCTTGAGCGGTGTGACATACGCCGTCATGTTCGAGTTGTATCGCGGCTCGTCTTGCGCGCGGCGCGCCGAGAGCTGCTTCATCTCGGCGGTCGCGCGCTCGACCGTTACGCCGGGCTTGAGGAGCGCGATCGTGCGCAGGCTCCGGCCGGGCTGCGTTCGCTGCGCGTCGCTGAAACGGGCCGGAAGCCAGAGGTCTACCGGCTCGTAGACGACCAAGTCCTGTTTGCCAACGCCGACGACCTCGTATTGCAACGTGTTCAAAATGACCTTTTTCCCGATGACGCTCGAGTCGCCACCGAAGGTCTGTTTCCAGAACGGATAGCTGAGGACCACTACATTCGGGCCGCCCTGCACATCTTCCGTAGGTGTGAAGAAGCGCCCCAGCGCTGGCCGAGCGCCGACGACGGGGAAAAGCCCCGCCGACGTGATCCGCGCCTGAGCCGAGATCGGCTCGCCGCTCGGTGGCGTCACAGATACGCGTCGTTCGATGAACGCGGCGAAGCCGTCGAAGGATTTCGCCTCGCTTCGCCAGATCACGTAGTTGGCGACGCTGAACGAGCCCGCGCCGCACGACTCGGAGATGGGCTTCGTGGTGAGCCATTCACAGACCGCGACAACGCGGTCGGGATTCGCGTAAGGGAGACGACGCAGCAACGCCGCGTTCACCACCGAGAAGATCGACGTCGTCGCGCCGATGCTGAGCGCAAGCGTCGCGACCGCGGCCGCGGTGAAGGCGGGCGCGCGCCGGAGGCTGCGGATCGCGTACCGCGCGTCGTGCAGCAACTCCTCGAGGTAGCGGCTCCGCGTTTCATCGCGCGCGGCTTCGCGCCACTGCGCGCGCCCGCCGAATTCGACGCTGGCCGCGCGCCGCGCTTCGTCGGTGGTCATGCCACTGCGCACGTTCTTCTGCGTCGACATGGCGACGTGGAAATCCATCTCGCTCTTGAAGCGCTCGTCCATCTCCCCCGCACGCCGAAAGCCGGTGAGCAGTGCAAGGCGGTCGCGCCACGTTTTCCGATGAGTCATAGGAGAACCTCAGTCCATCGCGAGGATCAGTTCGACCGCGCGCGCCATCCGGCGCCACGCTTGCCGTTCCTCGGTCAAGCGAGCGCGCCCGGCGGCGGTCAGTGAGTAGTAGCGCGCGCGCCGGTTGTTGTCCGACGTGCCCCACGACGACTCCACGAAACGCTGACGCTCCAGCCGGTAGAGGGCCGGGTAGAGCGACCCTTGCCCGATCTGGAGGATGCTCTTGGACCCTTGCTCGAGCCGTTCGGTAATCCCCCACCCGTGCATCGGGCCCAGCTGTAAGCTCTTGAGCACGAGCATGTCGAGCGTGCCTTGCAATAGGTCGTCGCGTTCGCGGTCGCTCATGTGTTCTCCTTTCGACACTCGAAAAGAGTATATCGTTTGCTCCTTTCGACCGTCAAGGGGAGTCACGACCGAACTACGAAACTGCCCTCGATACGGGACACAGCGACGGGGTTCAATGGATGACCGACCGGAGGGTCATTAAGATTGTGTCGTCGCATTGCCTTCGTCCCGCGCGGACGGTAGTTACCAGGAAACAATCGCGGGGAGTCTCATGCGCAATGTCCTATCGGTGGCGCTTGTCCTTTCGCTCGCCCCAGTCGTGCCAACGCGCTCGATGTCCGGCACCGCACCGCATGACGCGTGCGGACTCCTGACGAAAGCCGAGATCGATGCCGCGATGGGTGTGCCAATGGGCAATCCAAAATCGATCACGGCGAAGGCCTGTCAGTGGCGACAGCCGGTCAAGCCGGGCGATCCCGGCGCGATCGTCGATGTCACCGTCATCGACGCGCGCGGGTACAACGTCGGCAAGGCGATCGCCGGCTCGAACAAGTTCAAGGTCGTCTCGGTGAACGCGCTCGGCGACGAGGCCTACTACTCGGAATCGAGCGACGGCAAGCAGAACTCCCTGCGCGTCAAGAAAGGGGAGAGCTATTTCGCCGTTCACGTTTGGGGCGCGGGCGTTCCGGTTCCCCAGATCGAGCCAAAGGCGTTGGCGCTCGCCAAGGCGATTGTGCCGAAGGTGTGACACGCGGGGGGCCCCGCTCCTATTTCAGACCCCGAGTAATCAACGAGGCGTTTCGATTGACTTCGAAGTCAACCGACGAAACGTGTTTCACAAACGGCCGGCTGACGACCGCTTTGACAAGATCAGAGTGCATGAAGTTGTCCATTGCGGCTTTGTTCTCCCACAAATAGAAACCGCCAAAGCTGTTTTTCTCTTCGTCCGCCAACCACACTTTTGAAATGAGACCCGGTACCTTCGCCAAAACTGGCGCATCGGGTTCTACCATTTTCTTGAGGTAGTCTGCCTGAGAGATATCGTGCAATTGATAAGTGATTAATTGTGCTTGCATACGGCCTCCAGTGATGGTGTTCTCGCTTGCTGGTCCAGGAAACGGAGCCTAGTATGGGACGCCGATCTCACCTCGGTCTCACCTGGATCACTCGGACGACGGAGAACCACGCAAGGTGTTGCGTCTCAGGACGTTCGGAGGCCTGTGGCTGGAGGGTGACGAGGGTCCGCTGACCGGGGCGGCCGCCCAGCGGCGGCGGCTCGTCTTGCTCGCGGCGCTCGCCGCCGCCGGCCACAAAGGAATGAGCCGGGACGCACTCGTCGGACTACTCTGGCCCGAGGTGGACGAAGCGCGCGCGCGCGCTGCACTCTCGCAGGCGCTGTATGCGCTCAAGCGCGACACCAGCGAGGCCGAACTGGTGTTCGGACAGGAAGTGCTGACGCTCAACAGCGGCGTCGTCTGGAGCGACGTGTCGGAGTTCGAGGCGGCCGTCGCTCGCGGAGACTCCGAGACAGCGGCGAATCTTTACGGCGGGCAATTCCTGGCCGGCGTCTTCATCTCTGACGCCGTGGATTTCGAGCACTGGCTCGATGGCGTTCGCCTGCGCCTCAGTCAAGCCGCCGAGCAAGCACTTGGGGCGCTCGCGATGGACGCTGAAAGTCGGCGGGACTTGGCGGCGGCCTCGCACTGGTGGCGCCGGCTCGTCGAGATCGACGCGCTGAAGACGCGCGCGGTGCATGGCCTAATGGAGGCGCTGGTCGCGCGAGGCGATCTTGCCGAAGCGTTGAGAACCGCCGATCGATATGCGCAGCGCGTGCGCGAAGATCTGGACGGTGAGCCGAATGCCAGGATCATGGCGTACGCGTCCTCACTGCGAGGCACGCCGTCACGCCTTCCCGTGATCGCCGATGAAATGATCGGACGCGACGATGAGCTCCGTGTCGCCACGGCGCTCATCGAGCGATCGGACCTGTCACTGCTCACGCTTACGGGTGCTGGTGGAACCGGGAAGACGCGGCTCGCGATTCAGGTCGCTCGCGCGGTCGAGCCGCGAGTTGATCGCGTCTGGTTCGTGGACCTTTCGGCGTTGCGCGACTCGGCCGGGGTGATTCCCGCCGTTGCTTCCGCATGTGGAGTTCAGCTCGGGCCGGGCCACGACCCGGTCGAGGCGATCGCATCGTCGCTGGCCGGGCGTCGGGTGCTGATCGTCCTCGACAACTTCGAGCAGGTTGTGGACGCGGCGGGGGCGATTGCACGTCTGGTGAACGCAGCGCCGGACGCAAAACTGCTCGTCACGAGCCGCATGCGACTCGGGATTCGCGCCGAGCATGAATTCGTCGTCGCTCCGCTCGCGCTACCCGAGGATCCAACCAATATCGACGCGCTGCGAGCGAATTCCGCGGTCCGCTTGTTTCTCCGTCGCGCGGCTGTGGCGAATCCGTCGCTCGCTGTCGACGACGACACGCTTGTCGCCGCCGCGCGAATCTGTGCGCGGGTGGACGGACTGCCGTTGGCGATCGAGCTCGCGGCGGCGCGATGCCGTCTCATGTCTCCGCGAACGATTGCGACCCGGCTGGAATCCGGGTTGGAGCTGGTGTCCGGTGGTGGGCGAGACATGCCGGCGCGTCAACAGACGATTCGCGAGACCGTCGCTTGGAGCGTTGCATTGTTATCCGACGCCGAACGACGAGTGTTCGCGCGCGTCGGCGCTTTTGCCGGAGGTGCGTCCGTTGCAGCCGCCGAGTGGGTCTGCGCCGATAGCAATGACAATGCGACTTCCGCGCTCGATGCGCTGACTGCTCTGGTGGACGCAAGCCTGCTCATGCCTGAACCTGCGCAACGCGACGATCCACGCCTTCGCATGCTCGAGACGGTGCGCGAATTCGCATTGGATGCGTTGCTGCGCTCTTCTGACAAGGACGCTGTCCTGAGTCGGCATGCTGAGTGGTACCAGCGGGTGGCGACGCAGCTCGAGCCAAAGCTCACTGGCCAAGCGCAACAAGACGCGTTGTCGACGCTCGCGCGCGATCACACCAATCTGGCCAGCGCCCTCGAATGGACGATCAGCGGCGGTCACGCCGAACAGGCGCTTGCGCTCGCGGCAGCGCTCTGGCGGTATTGGCTCGTGCGCGGGCATTTGGAGGAAGGTCGCGTTTGGCTGGCGCGCGTCCTCGAGATGCCGGCGTCGCAGGCGCCTGATCTGGATCGGTTACGTGCAGACGTGATGACGGGCGCCGGCACCCTGGCGCAGAACAGCGGAGCGGTCGCCGCGGCCAAGGCATACTTCGAGGCAGTGCTGGCGATTCGTCGCACGCAAGGCGATGCGACGGGTATCGCGCGCGCCCTCGCCGACTTGGGCTGGATTGCCTGGCGACAGTGTGATTTCGTGAAGGCGCGGCAGTTGTCAAATGAATGTCTGGCGCTGGCCGAGGAAGTGGGTGCGACGCGAGTGGCGGCGCTCGCCCTCACCAACCTCGGTGCCACGGCCCTCTTTGAAGGAAACTTCCACGAGGCGTGCGAGGCCTTGAAACGCAGTTCGGCGATCCGCCAACAGGTGTCCGATCGACGGGGTGTGGCTTTCTCCGACACGTTTCTCGCGTGGACGTGGTGCCGGATGGGTGAGGTGTCGGACGCGATCGCGCTGCTCGATCGCGCCGAGCAAACGCTCGACGACGTCGGAGATCGCCGGCTGATCTATTTCGCACGTGAGATCAAAGCGCACGCATTCCTGCGACTGGGTGATGCCGCACGTGCCGCCGAGATTCTCGAGATCAACGGCTTTCGTCGATTCGGCGATCGGTGGGGCGTGGCGCATGGCCTTGCGCTCGCGAGTTGGGCGTCACGACTGCTCGGACACAACGAGCAAGCCGTGGCGTTCGGCGAAGAAAGTCTTGCGCTGCGCCGCGCCGAGGAGGACCGCTATGGCGAGGCCGAGTCGCTTGCGCTGCTTGCGGCGGCGGCGAGCGCCAATGGTGACGAGGCGACGTCGTTCACATTGCTTCAGCAAAGTCGCGAGATCCGGCAGGCCATCGGTGACCGTGCGGGCGTGGCCGAATGCGACGCTGAACTCGCCCGGCTTGCGGCTCCCGCATGACATGAGCGATTGCTGATCGGTGCTCGCGCGGCGGCAGGCCATCGCCTATACTCCATCGGCCGTTAGACCCCTACCTCCCTCCCCAGATCTCTGATGACCAGCACGAAACGCGGTTTCGCCGCAGTCCATTGCGGATGGCCGTTTGTTCTCGTAGCGCTCATCGTGAGTTGCGGTGGGCCGACAGATTCCTCGGGGGGCGCGGGGTCCAAATTCGATGTCGTGGTAACGCCTACGCCGTCAGAAACGACGCCAACCAATGTGCCGCTCGGCCAGTCGCGATCCTTCACACTGACTGTCACGCGCACCAAGTACGACGCGCCGATCTCGCTCAATGCTGTCTGGCAGAACGGTCAGCCAAGCGGCATTACGGCCAGCTTCAGTCCGACGTCACTCACGGGGAGCACGCTTTCGAGCACGCTCACCATCGCCGCGGCGCCTGACGCCGCAACGGGGATGTATTTCCTCCAGGTAAACCTGACCGGCGGCAATGGTGCGGGCGGAGCGCAGGACTACGGTCCGATTTCCGTTTTCATTAGCCTGCTGACCTTCGGACCGTCGGTCAACGTGGCGCGGGCCGGCGCCGGCACCGGAACAGTGGCGTCGAATCCGGCGGGAATAAACTGCGGCAACACGTGCACGGCGCAGTTCAAGGCGGTGCCTGTCACGCTGACCGAAACGCCGGGCAGCAACAGCACGTTTGCCGGCTGGTCGGGCGGCTGTGCCGGCGCCGCGACGACGTGCACGTTCACGCCGACGGTGGGCGGCAACAACAATGTCACGGCGACGTTCAACTCCACGCTTCCCAGCTTCTCGGTCGCCATCGCGCCCGCTTCGCTCACCGTTCCGCAGGGCAGCACGCAAACAGCAGCCATCAACATCACCCGCGTGAACGGGTTCACCGGGCCAGTGAATTTTGCGGTCAGTGGCGCACCGGCCGGCCTCACCGTCACGCCCAATCCGGCGAGTGCAAGCGGCGACGTGGCGACGCTCACCGTCGCAGCGGCGCTGTCGGTCGGCGTCGGGAGCTATCCGATCACGATCACGGCGACCGGCGCCGGCGTGGCGCAACAGACGCTTTCGCTCGGAGTACAGGTCACCGCCGCTCCGGGCGGCAGCAACAACGTGGCGCTCAACTTCGCGGGTTGCGATCCCTCGCAGGTACCGATCTGGTTCGCGTTCCAGAACGGGAACGGCGCCTGGACACGCGTAACGCCCGGCGTGAACAGCAGCTTCACCTTCGGCGTCGCAGCCAGCACAGGCGTCGCATATGTCACGCGCCAGGGCAACGGCTTCGCCACGACGGTGTGGTTTGCCAGCGGAAGTGAGCTGACCGCCGTTGCGAGTGGCAACGTTTGCGGCATCGATCCGCAAGCCGGCACAAAGCGGCTCACCGGAGCGGTTCAGAATGTCGGGTCACAAAACGCGACCGTCACGCTCGGCAACGCGGATACAACATTCAGCAATCCGGCTCCGCCTTCGGGTGGGTTGCCGTTCACGTTAACCAACGCGCCGGCGGGTACGCGCGACCTGATCGCTGCGCGCAGCATTCCGAATGCGAATGGCACGACGCAGCTGCAGCGGCTGATCGTGCGTCGAGGCACCAACTACGCGAACGCCGCGACGATTCCCACGCTTGATTTTGGGGGCGCTGAGGGATTCAGTCCCGTCGCCCGCAACAGCACGTTGAACAACCTCGCCGGTGATCAGAGCTCGATCAGCGAGTCGCTGATCACGAGCAACGGCGCCTCGGGCGATTTCTACGAGTCGCCGGGCGCGTTCGCGCCGGTGGCCGCCGTCGACTTCGTGCCTTACGTGACGATCCCCGACGCGCTCATTCTCGCTGGTGATTATCACCACATTTCAATCGGGGCCGTTTCCGGCGCGAACGCAACTTCGTTCCGATTCATTGAAAGGCTGTTGCACGCGACATCTGCGAACATTGACACGGTGACGCTCGGCCCGCGCCTCAGTGCGCCAACCGTCACAAGCCTCGGCACGACTCCGTCCCTGCGATTGCGGGCGCGCCTGCCGTTGCAGAGCGAATACAATACGGCTGCCTCCGCGCAGTTCTCACAGGCCGATAACTCGGTCGATGTCAGCGTCACGGCCACGTACACGGGCGGCGCGGCCGGCACGTGGACAATCGATATGCCGGACCTTGCGAGTGCCGGTTACGACGCAACGTGGGGTATGCGCGCCGGTGTGGCGGTGAATTGGGGCGTGAGCGCGATCGGAGGGAATGTCCTGCCCTTCATCGGGGCGCCCCCGGTCGATGCTCTCATTACTGGCGCCGCGGCATTCAGCGGTTCACCGGCGGTGTTTGCCCGGCTGGCTCGTTCGCGGCGCGTGGCACTCTGGCCGTAGACGGAGCCCGAACGGTGGAGCTCGCTCCCTTCAAGATGGCGAGTCCGAACGGCGGAGCTCGCTCGTTTCGTCGCTGGCGCTCGGTCGTCACAAGCACGCGATCATCGCGGAGTACCGTCCATCCCGCAACATCGCCGGACTTGGGAACGCGTTGCATAGCACCCGGACCGTTGCCCTGACTATTCGATGGTGCGGACGATGTCGTCGCAGCACCCGATGCACGTGACAAAAGCAACACGACAGGGTAGAGACATGCCCGAAACGAAAGCCTTGTTCACGGCGCAATTCGATGCAGCTCGCACCGCGTGGACGAAGAAGGACGAGCCCGTTGCCGCCGACTTTCTTCGATCGGCCATAATCACGGCGCGCAGCGAGCCCAATCTCCGGCGCGAGCTCGCTTCCGCGCTTTTCCACCTCGGGAAACTCTCGCAGAAGCTCGCCCCGGCAGGGGACGCCGAAGCGCAGGCGCTCCTCACCGAAGCACTCGCTATCAGCGAAGGGCTCTTCGGCAGGGAAAGCGCCGCACTCGCCCCGGTGCTGAACGAATTGGCACGGCTACACTTTCATCGGTCGGAATACGCGCGCGCCGCGGACGTCCTCGAACGCTTGCTCGCGATCGCACGGGGCAAGAGCGAGGAGAATGCCGATGTCGCTACCGTGCTCGCCGGCCTTGCCGTGGTGAAACGCAGACTCGGCGATGATGCCTCGGCGGAAGCACTGTACCGAGATGCACTGCGCATTCGAGAGAAGGTGCTCGAGCCGAGTCACATGGCCACCATCGTCACGCTGGAGCACCTCTCTGAGACGTGCGCCGCACGCGGCAACTTCGGCGAAGCGTTGGCGCTGCTTCAGCGCGCCCTCGCAACGCGCGAGGTGATGTTGGGTCCTGGCCATGCAACGTTGCGGGCCGCGCAGTCGCGCGTCGCCGAGCTCGAACTGCAGGTCGCCGGCGCGGCCGACACGGCGGCGGCTGCTGCGGCGAACGCTGCCGGGAGTGCGATCGCTAGTCCGCGGGGCCTTCCTCTCGCCGCCCGCTTAAGCGAACGCGCCAAGCCGCCGACGGTCACCGCTGCGGTAGGGGGCGCCTCGTGGACGCCGCCTTCGATACAGACGTGGTCTGCTTCCCAGATCGTCATCTCCCCACTCCCACACGAAAGCGCTGGTTCGTCCGGGAGCATCACCGGTCGTGAGTCGCGCGCAATCTGTCTCGAGGTCGTTCCCGCGGACGTCGCCAGTAGGGATGTTGCGAGTAGGGCTGTTGCGAGTGGGGATGTTGTGAGTGGCGATGTTCCGAGTGGCGGTGTTGCACTTGGCGCCTGGAGATCCACAATCGCACGGGTCCAGGCCAGTTTGCCCGAGCTGGTGCGCAAGAATCGAACGACCGTGTATTCATCCGCTGGAGCCGCGGTCACCATCGCGATCGCCTGGCTGGTGATGGTGCCCCCGCGTACCGGCAGCGGCAAGGAACCGGTTTCCCCAGAGAAGAGCGCGGCGCCGCGCAGCACCGCCGTCGCTCCTGTCGTGACGACGCCGGCGAGCCCCGCGCCCGCGCCCGCGCCCACTACTCCGTCCAAACAGATCGAGCGCGAGCAGCGTACGCCGTCGAGCGCGGGGCCGGAGTTTCGCTCGCCCCGCGTCGACATTCGACTGAATTCGGTGGATATCCCGAGCATGCCCGCGCCGCCGAGCGCCGACGCGATCTTGCGTTCGGCGACGGAACGGCAGCGCACGTCCGACACGAATCGGGCTGAAATGTCGAATGAGCCTTCACGTCCCAGGTCGGCGGACATCGTTCCCGCGCACAGTTCTCCCAAGATCATCGGGCGCTTTCCGGACCCAGGGTTCCCCGACGCGCTGCTCCGATCGGGAACACGCGAAGGTCAGGTCGTCGTGCGCTTCATGGTGAACGAGAAGGGGAGAGCCGACGTCGCGAGCATGATCGTCGAACAATCGGATGACGATCTGTTCACGGCGGCCGTGCGCGATGTCCTGCCCCTTTTTCGCTTCGAGCCCGCCCGCACTCTCGGCCTGGAATCGAGGCCGCTTGCCGCGTGGGTGAGCGTGCCCTTTCGGTTCACGGCGAAAAAGATAAGAAATCAACGATGAGGTCATCCCGCGCGCGGATAGTGCGGCTACGCTAGCGGATGTCGGCTGCCGCCGCCGCTCGTGAGAGCACGTACGCCTGAATGGCGCGCACTTGTGACGAGCTCAATACGTCGTTGAATGCCGGCATGCCCAACGCTTTGCGCGCGCCGCCGCGTACGATCGAGTCGAACTGGCGGTGAACGTCGGCCGTTGCGTATCGGAGATCGGGCACGGGGCCGGCGATCGCATCGAGTCCGTGGCAGAAGCGGCAGTATGTGCGGTAGAGCAACTGGCCCTCGTGGAGCGCAGCGGGCGTGGTGTCGAGTAAGATCGCGGGTACGGGCGGTGCGGGGTGTCCGTACGGCGCCGGCACGAGCGTCGCCTTCCCGCCAATCGCGAACGTCAATATGCGGCCGAAGCCGGGCTTCATAGGACCGTGATTGCGAGGATTCGCGAGCCCCTGCGTGCCTCCCCATCCGGCCATCACGGTCACGTACTGAGCGCCGTTGACGAGGTAGGTGACGGGAGCCGCCATCACGCCCGTCCCAGCGTCGAAGCTCCAGATCGGCGCTCCGTCGCCCGAGCGATACGCGGCGAAGGTGCCGTCGCTGCGCCCCTGGAAAACCAAGTTGCCCGCCGTGGCGAGCACGCCTCCGCTCTGCGCCACGGGAAGTGGAACGCGCCACACGGCTTTTCTATCGTTGACGTTCCACGCGACGAGCTCACCACGCGGTCCGCCGGCAGCGGCGGCTCGCGTCCGGAGCTCGCCCTCGTAGCGCTGATCGACGCCCATATTGCGGTTGGTGATGTCATTTACCCATTCCGCGTTCGGAGCATGCACCGCGAGAGAGTTGTTGCGCGCGTTGAGATAGACAACTCCTTTCTTCGCGTCGAACGCCATCGGCTGCCAGTTGTGCGCGCCCTCGACATCCGGTGACACGAGGACGGCGTTCATTCCGGCGTAAGCGGACGGCGACTCGACCGGGCGTCCCGTCACCGTGTCGATGCGCGTCGCCCAGGTGACGCCGTCGACGAACGGCGTCGCCGAGATCAACTTGCCCGTCGTGCGGTCGAGCACGTAGAAGAAACCGTTCTTCGACGCCTGCATGATCACCTTGCGCGGCTGGCCGCCGAGTGTGAGATCGGCGAGGAGCAGTGGCTGTGTCGCGTCGAAGTCCCAGTTGTCGCCGGGCGTCACTTGATAGTGCCACGCATACTGTCCGTCGCTCGCGCGCACGGCGAGGATCGATGCGAGATACAGATTGTCGCCGCCACCGGGGCTCCGCAGATCGCGGTACCACGCGGTTCCGTTGCCCGTGCCGAAGTAGACGAGATCGAGATCGGGATCGTAGACGATTGGGTCCCACGCCGTGCCGCCGCCGCCCGCTTTCCAGAACTCTCCATGCCACGTCTTGGCCGCGGCTTCGAGCGCCGGCGTCTCGAATCCCTTCGACGGATTGCCGGGGACGCTGAACACTCGCCACGCCAACTTCCCCGACTCGGCGTCGAAGGCGGAGACATATCCGCGCACGCCGAATTCAGCGCCGGCATTGCCGATGATAACGCGACCTCGCGCGATGCGCGGCGCGCCGGTGATCGCGTAGGGCTGCGATTGGTCGACTGTTTTCACGTCCCATACGGCGCGGCCGCTGTGCGCGTCGATGGCGATGAGACGCCCGTCGAGCGTCGCGAGATAGAGCTTGCCGCGGTAGAGGGCGAGGCCGCGGTTCACCGCGTCGCAGCAGATCGTGCGAGCGCGCGAACGATCGACGTGTGGATCGTAGGACCAGAGCTCGCGTCCGGTGGCCGCGTCGTACGCGTACGCCACGCTCCACGTGCTCGTGGTGTAAATCACGCCATCGACGACGATCGGCGTCGCCTCGACGCCGCGAGTCGTCGGCAGCTCGTGGCTCCAAACGAGACCGAGGCGGGTGACGGTCGAATCGTTGATCTGTTTGAGGGGGCTGAATCGCTGCTCGCTGTAGGTGCGGCCGTAGGTCAGCCAGTTTGCGGAGTCGGCGTCGGCGGCGGTGAGACGCGCGTCGTCGACGCGGTCGAGCGTGCTCGCCGAGCCGCAGGCGAACGAGCCACTGAGCGCTGCGCACCACAAGACGATCGCCGGGAATCGCATTGATCGGGCCTCGCGGTTGTGAACTGCGAAACTGCTTTGGATACGGGACACCGCAACGGGATTGAACGGATGACCTACAGGATTTACTGCTTTTGAAGGGGGATCGGCGAGAGATACTTTTCCGCCCAAGTCCATTCAGAAGCAGTTAATCCTGTTGCTTTTCTGTTCAATCCCGTCGCAGTGTCCCGTATCCAAGCAGTTTCGCCCTTTCTATCAATCCTTCGGCTCCGATCGCGCCAGCCTATCGCCGGACATGGAGCGTCATCGCGGCGTGAAATCGGAAGTTGCCGAGCCGGTCGATCTCCAGCGCCAAGTCTCCCGGCGCGTCGGGGGTGAACTCGAAATCGGCCGTCTCGCCGCTCGCGACATTCGCCTCGCTCGGCCGCGCCGTCGCCTGCCGCGCCGGGAGGGTGAAGCCGTCCTTCGCGACGGCGCGCCATCTCAGCACCGACGAGTCGCGGACGAGGCGGACCTGGAGGTTTTGTTGATAGATCGCAACGTCGGCCAAGCGGATGCGATACGTCGTACCCACGTGCAGGTCTCGCGGCGCCGGCGTCGCCGTCCCATTCACCCGGAGGGTGGCGTGAGGGCCGTCGGACACCATCACGAGCAGCTCGCGCTCGGCGTTCCACTTCTCGCCCGGCTCGAGGACGATCAGCGGTCCGACGAGACCGCCGTACTGCTGGCGCATGTCGTTGAAATGGGTGTGATACATGAACGTGCCGGCGCGCTTCGGGGTGATGCGCGCTTCGAAGGTCGATTCGGGCCGAATAGCCGGCGCCGTCCGGCCGGAGTTCCCGCTCCACCCAGCGACGCCGTCGTAATAACTCTCTAATTCGATGCCGTGCCAATGCACCGAGGTCGGCTCCGGCGTCCGATTGACCACCGAGATGCTCGTCGGCTCGCCTCGCGTGAGGAGGAGTAGTGGTCCCGGGCTCTCGACCGAGTCGCGGCGCGGCTCCTTTCCGCGTTGCAGCACATAACCCCAGCGACGCGCTGAATCGCTCGGCGCGGAATCGGACTGCACGAATAGTCGTAACTGTTTGGCCGGGTGCCACGCCGCCCCTGCCGCCCCTGCCTGAACGACACCCCCGACGGTAATCCCGAGCACGAGTCCGTTCATGCCGGTGAGCGCGTGGTGATCCGGATCGCCGTGATCGTGATTGTCCGGATAATTCATGTCCTCGGGCCGATCGACGTGCGGCAGGGTCGTGACGTGGCTTGCCAGATGGCAATGAAACACCCAGGCGCCCGTTCGATCCGGCGACCAGGTGATCGTTCTCGTGTCGCCGCCGAACCTCATCAGCTCGGTCACCGCCATGCGTCGCTGCTCCGGCGCGTAGAGGGAATCGACGTTCGCTTCGGCGTTCCCCTGCGCGTCGACTCGAAAGTAGAAGCCGTGGAGATGCATCGGGTGCGACTGGAACGTCGCGTTGATGAGCCGCCAATGAACCGTGTCGCCCACGGTGTAATGCAAGCGTTCCGTGTACGGCCATGAGCGTCCATTGATCGCCGTGAACTCGCGGCCCGGCATGCCCCGAGGATCGTTGCGGATGGGCGGAGCTTGGTCGACGGTTTCGGTAATGACGAACACCCGGTCGTCCGGAAGCGGTCCCGGCGGGTCGACGACCAACGCGCCGACGAGCTGCGAATCGAACCGCGGCCGCATCAAACCGTGTCGCTTTGCCTGCGTCGGTAGCGGCACGTTGCGTTGCCATTCGGCCAGTGTTGCCCAGTATTCGAATGTGCCGGCGCGCGCGCGTGAGAAGGCGACGTCGCGCGTCGTGCGCGGCAGGAGGATGAGCGAATCCACCGCGGGACTCCGATCGCTCAGACCTCGCACGATCAGCGTGTCGTCGAATGAATTGTGAATCGTGACGTGGATCGGCGTTCCCGTACGTACGCGAATGAGCGGCGCGGGGATCGTCGGCGCCTTGCCTTCCTCAGCGAATGCGGCAACGGTGAGCGGCGGGTTGCTGTCGCCCACGAAATGCCAGGTGGCGGTCGTCGCCGTGAGTCGGAGGACGAGCGTGTCGCCGGTGTAATTCCCGGCGGGCGCGCGATTGTCGTTCGCGGTCGCCTCTGGCGCGGCCGCACTTCTGTCGGGTGGATCGGAGCGAATCGCCGTAGTCGGCCCAATCGCTCGCGATGCCATGAGTCCCACGAGCACGACGATCATTGGAACACCAGCGCGCATAGCCCGCCTCCTTCGATCGCCCAAACTTATGGGGCGAGATCGGAGCGACCAGAGCACAGTGAACTCTTAATGCAGCGACCTCGACCTGCCGGCACCAGACGACCGCAGGCCGGCGCGCGGTTCAGCCCCCGTTTGCGGCTCGCGACCGTTCGCCATAGGATCCGTGTACCCACCCGAACGGAGCTCCCGAAGTGATGCTCACCACTCTTCTTCTGACCGCGCTTGTCGCGGTCGCGCCGCGCGCTCGAGTCGATTCCGTCGACGCTTGCGGACTGTTCACCCGGGACGAGGTGAAGACCTTGGCCGGCGAGGAGGCACGCAAGCCTCAGCCGTCGGTCCACGAGGTGATCGGCAGCTATGCCTGTCGCACGACGTCGTCGACGAGCCAGTGGACCGTCGCGATCGAAGTTCAGCGCCTCGGCACGAAGGAAGCGCTGGCGCGGAATCTCGACGCCTTGCGCATGGCGCCGAAGAGCAAGGACGCTCCCGGCCTCACCCCCGTTTCGGGTCTCGGCGACCAAGCCTACTGGGGCCAGATCGACCCGCACAACGGCATGTTCCACGTCGTCCTCGGCACGACGATCGTGAACGTGCAGACGTGGGGAAAGGGCGCCGGCGCGGGAACGATGGAGAAGACGCGCCCGATCGCCGACCTCGTCGTCAAGCGCTACAAGGAGCGTTACGGCAAGTAGCCGCGTTCGGCAGAACGAGCGCTACCTGTGTTGACTTTCATCGGGCTCACGCTTCCGCCCGCAACGCTTCCGTCGGATTGACGCTGAGCGCGCGGCGAAGCGGCACCGCGCACGCCGCGAGCCCCGCCGCCAGCATGATCGCGTCGGCGCCGAGCAGCAGGAGCACTTCCCGACGTGACGCCAGACCGCCGATCGCCGACAACACACTCCCGGCGATCACACCGGCCGAGATCTGAAGAAAAGCCCGTGAGAAAATGCCGGCGACGATCCGTCGCGCGCTTGCTCCGAGGGCGATCCGCACTCCGATCTCGCGCGTTCGCCGCGTTACGATGAATGACATCAGCGCGTGAATGCCCGTGCATGAGAGAATCAGCACGATGAAGGAGACGATCCACGCGACCGTGGTCAGCGCCCAGTTCGACTTTGCCTCGCTGCCGCCGACCTCGCGCAACGGTTGGACCTCCGTCAGCCGGATCGTCGGATCCAACTCGGCGGCAATCGTCCGCAGCCGCGGCGCGAACGCGACGGGATCCCTGACCCGCACCGCGAGACTCATGTCCTGGCCTGCCATCGGCGATCGCGGACGATACATGGCCGACTGCTCCTGGGGCTCCGGCAGTTGCCAACCGAAATTCTTCACGACGCCGATGATCTCGTACCACTCCTTGCCCGTCGCTCGGGCGTCCTCTCCGCTCACGACGCGCACGCGTTGGCCGATCCCATTGCGGTCGCCCAGCACATAGTGAACGAACGCCTGGTTGACGATCATCACGTGCCCGTTGTCGAAATCGCTCGGCGCGAAGTCGCGACCGGCGGCGAGCGCCGTGCCGAATGTGCCGAAGAAATCGCCCGACAGCTGGACGAGCGTGCTGCGACGAATGCCAGTCTTGGGACCGCCGGTCGTCGTATCGATCTCGATCTGATACTTGAATTGGTCCGCCACGGGGAGGCGATCCGCGTACGCGACGCGCTCGACACCCGGCTCGGCGAGCAAGCGCCGCTCGAGCGCCTCGAAGCTCGCGCGCGTGCGAGCGGCGAGCGCCGACGAGTCGCTGGCGTAGCCCTCGGCGTCGACGCTCACCGTCGCCGTGATGAATCGGTCGGCGTCGATCCCCTCGGCACGCTGGTGAAAGCGATTGGACTCGAAGGCGCCGCC
>DATMHK010000190.1:0-4843 GCA_035554995.1 Gemmatimonadaceae bacterium | reverse complement strand
CGTACACCGCGGCGAGGCGGTCGCGAAGCGTCGAGCTTCGCGGGAGAACGAGAACAGTCTTGCCGTCGTGCTCGAGCGTGACGCGGACATCGCGGCGCGTCAGCGCCATCGTGCCGACGACGTCGAGCACCGCGCGCCACTCCGCCCGCGCGCTGCGCAGGAACTTGAGCCGCGCCGGCGCATTGAAGAACAGGCGTGACACCCTCACCGTCGTGCCTTGTCGTCGCGCCGTCGAACCGACGTCGGTCACCGTGCCACCGCTCGCCCGAACGAGCGTACCCGCTCCGTCCTCGGGCGCCGTCTCGAGCTCGAGCTGCGACACCGACGAAATCGCCGCCAGTGCCTCACCGCGAAAGCCGAAGCTCCGCACCCCGACCAGATCGCGCGCCGAACGGATTTTCGACGTCGCATGCCGTTCGAGCGCGAGCGCTGCGTCCTCCGGCCCCATGCCATGCCCGTCGTCGCTCACGCGAATCGTCTGCCGCCCACCTTCCTCGATCGCCAGATCGATCGACGTCGCGCCTGCGTCCAGCGCGTTCTCGATCAGCTCCTTGACGACGGACGCCGGCCGCTCGACGACCTCTCCCGCGGCGATCTGGTCGGCGACGGCGCTGGGAAGGATTGCGATGCGTGACAACGTCATGGGCAAAAAGTACTGGAGGAACGCTCGCTTCGCTCGTTGGGAGCACGGGCGCTTCAGCGGCCGTGTCGCCAGCGAGCGCCAGCGAGGATGCCCCCAGCGCGCGCCGAAGGCGCGCGCGCGCTCCTTACTCTAGGCCCGCCGCACGATCCAGGTCGATGACGACGGAGCTCTCCACCCACCCCTCGCGCCCGTCATCCAACACCGCACGCACCCAGGCGCCTTGTTGCCCAGTGATCCGAACTACCTCACCGATCAATCCCGTCGGACCGCGTTCACCGCCGAGTTGTGGGTCAACGCTCAGTGATTCGGTGCGGCGCATGACGGCGACGTGGCGGCCGGATGCGCGGTCGGCGAGGACGAAGCCGCCGATGAGCAACAGGACCGACGTCGCCGCGGCGAGCGTCAGCTCGAATGAGCGCCACGCCAGGCGCCGCGAAGCACGAATCGCGGCGACGAGCCAGACGACGAGCCACAGCCCCGCGCCGAGATTGAACACCCACGCGGCCGGAAGCGGAGGAACCCATCCCGCGCTATCCCACGCGAGCGAGTGGACGAGCTCCACGCGGTCGCGAACGTCGGACGCGAGCGGCTCCATGCGAAGTGCCCGCTGCCAAGCGGCGACGCTGCGCGCCGTGTCGGAAACCGCCCACGACGCCGTCCCGAGATTGGCCCATGCGTCCGGCGCGCGCGGCTCGGCGTTGACCGATGCGACGAACGATTCGCGCGCCGCCGTGAAGTTGTGCTGGCTGTACGCCGCCACGCCGTCGTCGAAGAAACGGCGCGCGTCGGCCACGCCCTTCGCGTGCGCGATCGCCACGCCGCCGGCGACCGCCGAGAGCGCGAGCACGGCGACGATGCCCATCATGCGTCCGAAGCCGTAGTCGCGGGGCAGCGCCTCGTCGTCGATCGTCTTGCACAGCTTGGCCGCGCGCCGAGCCGCGTCCTCGGGGAATGCGCCCGCCGACGAGAAAGCCGCTTCGTCCAACTCGCGCAGAAAGCGCTCGGCGTCCTGCGCCGTCGCCGTCGAAACGCCGCGACGCCGAAGCGCGCGAGTGACGCTTCCGGGCCGGGTGAAGACGTCGGGCGACAGGTTGAGTCGGTCCGCCAGTGAGCGCGTGTAGGCGCGCCGCACTTCAGACGCGTTCCGCGCGCGTCCGGCGTCGCGGAGCAGCGCCATGATCGGAATCGCCTTCGCCGCACGCTCCGACGACGGGCCGCGTTTCCGCCGCTCTCCCCGCTTGAGGGTCAGCGCCGGGATGGGCGCGAGCGCGAGCAAGGCCCAGAACACGGGATGCTCGTGAACCGGCGCGCGCGGAGCGCCACGATATCGCGGCCTCAGCGGCAATAGCGTCTCCGTCCTCGAGGTGTCGCCCGATGCCAGCGTCCCCGTCCCGATGCGGACGTGCGTTGGATTCGTCGAGGCGACCTCGTAGCGGCGCGAGTCCGGATTGAAGTAGCCGTATTTGATCGGCGGCAAGTCGAGCTCTCCGGCGACACGCGGCGTCAGCACCCAATCGAATTCCTTGGAGCCGGCGATGCGGCGAGCCGTCGTGTCCACCTGCACGCGCTCGTCGCCTTTCACGAGCGACGCCCACGACACACCGACCGCGGGTCGCGGAAACAGCTTCACGTTGCCCGTCCCGGACACGCGTACGGTGAGCAGCATCGGATCGCCGACGCGCGACACACTCGTGTCGAGCTTTGCGGCGACGCGGAGACTTCCCACCGCACCACCGAAGTCCGACGGGCGACCCGAGGCCGGCGGCTCGACGGCGACGATGACCGTGCTGTCGGTCTGGAGCTCGTGCGTCTCTTCGCGGCTGAAGAAGCTCGCCGACAGCGGAAGCGAGTAGACGAGTTGCGCCGGCGGGATCGCGAACCGCCCCGGCATCAACGGGAAGAGCGCGCGCTGATAGACGAGCGCGTCGAAGCAGTGCTCGCCGACTTGCCGTCGCGGCGGTACACCTCGCGTCGGCAGATCGTAGGCGAGCATCGATTGCATGTCGGGCGGAAAGAACGTCGGGTTCCGCCGCAAGCGATCGCGAACGGTCGAGTTGAGAAAGACGGCAACCTCATAATTCGCCTGCTGCCCGACGTACACCGTTTCCGGTTTGCTGAGCGCGCGGAAGTTCACCTCGAGGCTCGTGTCCACACGCGCGCGCGCGATGACCGCGGGCAGCGGTGGTCGGCCGGTCGCCGGTGTGATGGCGATCTGCACCGGTCGCGAGCGCGAGACCACGTTGCCGAGCCGCGCTTCGAACGACGGGATCGTGTAGACACCGATGTGGTCGGTCGTCAGCACGTAGGTGTGCTCGACGGTCGTCGTGTTCTGCTCGCGCGAATAGCGAACGTGGGGCGACACGGTCGAGCGGAGAATATCGAAGCCGCCGAACGGCGGCGGAATGACTTGCGGGCCCGCGTTCCCCGGAGCGCTCGCCGCGACGCTGATCTCGACGACGTCGCACGCCGCCGCCGCCTCGGGCGCGTGCACGGCGATCGCCAACTGGGCGACGAGCGCGAGCGACGAGATCACCAGTCCTTTCCTCCGGGCGGCGGCTCGACGCGATTCTGCTTCTGCTTCTTCGCCTGCACGTCGCGCTCTTCGCGCGCCGCGCTGCCGAGCAGTTGCTCCGCCTGTTGCTGTCCGAGCCCGCCCTGCGGTTGCGGCGACTGTCCCTGCGGCTTGTTCGATCCACCGCCGCCGCCGCCGCCGCCACCACCGCCTCCTCCACCACCGCCCTGCTGTTTTTTGCGCAGCGCGAGCTCGTAATTCCACTTCGCGTCGAGGTCGTTCGGGCGCATCAGAATCGCTTTCTTGTACACGGCGAGCGTCGAGTCGAGCTCACCACCGTCTTGGCCTTCTTGCGCCGCGAGACCGGGCTTGAGATGCGCCAGTCCGAGATTGAATAGCGACCGGAAGCGCGTCTCCTCTTTCTTGCTCTCGCTCGCTCGGCCCAAGACCTCCGCGGCCGAAGAATTCGAGTCGCCCGCGACGAGCGAGGTGCCAAAGTTGTAGAGCGTCTCCTCCGACTTGTCGCCGGCGGCGATCGCGTCGCGATAGAGCGACGCCGCGCGGGCGTACTGGCCGGAATGGAATGACGCCGCCGCCTGCTGATTGCGCGTAAATCGCGCGCACCCGCTCATGAACAGAGCGAACACGAGACCCGCGGCTGCGGCCGTTTCCGCCGAGGCCGGCCGGGGCGCGCGCCGGCCGCGACGCTCGATCAACAGCGTATCCAGCAGCAGGAGGAAAAACGCCGGAAAGAGGAACCACTGAAAGCGCGGCGTCTTCGACTCGCCGCCGAGGCTCGCGCGCGCTTGCGTGCGCAAGGTGGCAAGCGACGACTTGATCCGCGCCGCCTTGTCGGTCTCTCCGGCTTCGATGAAGGTCCCGCCCGCTCCGTCGGCGGCCGCCTTGAGTAGCTCAGGATGGTACTGGGTCACAACCGTCGTTCCATTCTCGTCCTTTTTCACCGTCATCGATCCGTCGGGGTTCTTGATCGGAATGGTCGCCCCGGCGGTGGTACCAAAGCCCACCGTCACTACGCTGATCCCCTGCGTGGCGGCGCGCTTGGCCTCGGTAACGATGTCCTCGGTCGGCTCGAACGCCTCACCATCGCTCATGACGACCAGCGCGCGATCCGCGCCACCGTTCGACACGGTCAGCAGATCGACCCCCTGACGGATGGTCCGCGCCAGCGAGCTGCCCGCCTGCCCCACCACCGAAGGATCCAGGTTGTCGAGGAACAGGTCCAGGGCACCTTCGTCGATCGTGAGCGGTGACAAAACGTAGCTGCGTCCGGCAAAGGCCAACACGCCCATCCGGTCGCCAGGCGACAGCGCGCGAAGCCGGCGGACCTCCTGCTTCATGCGCTCCAGCCGGCTCGGCTTGTCGTCTTGCGCCATCATCGAAAGCGAGGCATCGAGCGCGAGCACCATGTCGATGCCGCGCGATCGCACGACGCTGCGCTCGTCTCCCCAGCGCGGCCCGGACACCGCGACGCCGACGAGCGCGCTGGCGAATCCCAGGCGCGCCATTCGCCAGCCCGGACGGGCCAGCGTGTTGGGCGGAATGAGCCGTGTGACGACGTCAATGTTGCCGAGACGCTGTAGGCGCGCCCGACGCTGACGGTAGGCGTGGCGCAGCACGAGGATCGACAGGAGCGGCAAAAGCACCGCCAACGGCAGCAGCCAGAGATG
>DATMHK010000189.1:0-3404 GCA_035554995.1 Gemmatimonadaceae bacterium | reverse complement strand
AACGGGTCGGTCCGCGTGAACTCGTCGCTGGCCGACGGACTGTCCGGCGTGCAGACCGTAGCCTTCGGCGGCAACCCCGGCATGAATGTCAGCTCGACGACCACGACCGGTCAGTTCATGAACTCCCTCTCGTGGTTCAGCGAGAACAACAAGCACCGGCTGAAGTTCACGACCGAGCTCCGTCGCGACGCGTACGCGCAGGACCTCACCGCGAACCAACTCGGCTCCTTCAGCTTCAACTCGCTCGCCGATCTCGATGCGGGACGTCCGGCGGTCTTTACGCGCCAACTGACGCCGCGCGCGCGAAGCGAGAATCAATGGATCGGCGGCATGTCGCTCGGCGATTCCTACCGCCCGACCGACGACCTTCAACTCCAGTACGGCGTCCGCCTCGACGGCAATCGGTTCTCCTCGGAGCCGCTCTACAACTCGTCGGTCGAGCAGATCTTTGGCTCCCGCAATGATCGCGTGCCCAACCGCGTCTACCTGAGCCCGCGCATCGGGTTCTCGTGGACGTACGGCACCGCGGCGCAGATCGCCGCGTTCCAGGGAGCAGTGCGTGGACCGCGCGCCGTCGTGCGCGGCGGCGTCGGCATGTTCCAGAGCACTCCCACCGCGCAGTCGATCGGCTCCGCCCTCGACAATACCGGGCTGCCCAGTGCCGTGCAGCAGATCGCTTGCGTCGGCATCGCGGCGCCAACCCCGGATTGGGCGGCGTACGCGGCAAGTGAGTCGTCGATCCCGACACAGTGCGCGGACGGCACGTCCGGCACGGTGTTCTCGAGCGCCGCGCCAAACGTCACGCTGTTCGCGAAGGATTACACGTCGCCGCGCGCGCTGCGCTCGAATCTCCAGTGGTCGGGAATGATCCTCGACAACCGGTTCTCGGCGACGGTGGACGCCACGTACTCGCGCAACATGAACCAGGCGAGCACGTTCGACCTGAACTTCAATCCGGTGCAGCAATTCTCGTTGACCAACGAGGACGGACGCCCGGTGTATGCGCGTTCGACGAGTATCGTGCCGACGACAGGCGCGATCGCGCCGGGCGAGTCGCGCGTCTCGTCAGCCTTCTCACGCGTGAGCGAGCTGCGGTCGGATATGCAGTCGGAGGCCAAGCAGCTTTCGGTGCAGCTGCGGCCCTTCTCGTTCAGCTCGGGGTTCACGTGGAGTCTGTCATACGTGTATGCCAACGCCCGTGAGCGGATCCGCGGCTTCAACAACACGGCCGGCAATCCGACCGAGGCGTCGTGGGGCCGATCGAGCTTCGACTCACGCCACCAGATCATCTACACCTTCAACTACAACGCCTTCGACTTCATCCGGCTCGGCTGGTACGGCTCGCTCCGCTCCGGCACGCCGTACACGCCGGTCGTCGCCGGCGACATCAACGGCGACGGCTATCAAAACGATCGCGCGTTCATCTTCGACCCGGCGGGAACGGCCGACACGGCGCTCGCCTCGGGAATGCGTTCGCTGCTCGCGACCGGGTCCGGCTCGGCGCGTGAATGCCTGGAGAGCCAGGTCGGCCACATCGCGGCGCGTAACAGCTGCCAGAGCCCGTGGTACACGACGGCGAACCTGACCTTCTCGTTCAACCCGGTGAAGGTACGCATGCCGCAGCGCGCAAGTATCTCGTTTCAGATCTCGAATCCCCTCGGCGCGGCTGACGTGCTCCTCCACGGCGACGGACACTTGCACGGTTGGGGACAGCAGTTCGTTCCCAACAACCAGCTGCTCTACGTCCGCGGCTTCGATCAGACGACACAGCGCTACAAGTACGAGGTGAACCAGCGCTTCGGCGCGACCGCGCTGGCGCAGACGGTAACGCGCACGCCGGTGACGCTCACGGCGATGATGCGGGTCGACGTCGGTCCGACGCGCGAGCGGCAGGACCTCACGCTGCTCCTCGACCGGGGCCGCTCGTCGTCCGGGCAGAAGGCGTCCGAGCCGATGCTGCGCGCGTTCTACGGATCGGGCGGCGTCATGAACCCGATGGCGCAGATCCTCCGGTCCGCCGACACGCTCGAGCTCACACCCGCACAGGCGGACAGCGTCGCGGTGCTCAACCGCAACTACACGATCAAGCTCGATTCCATCTGGTCGCCGGTCGTGAAACATTTCGCCGCTCTTCCCGAACACTACGACCAAGGCGACGTGTACGATCGTTATCGCACGGCCCGCGAGGCGTCGGTCGACGCGCTCATTCGTGTCGCGCCGATGATCAAGTCGCTCCTCACCGCGGACCAGAAGCGCAAACTGCCCACCTTCGTGACGCCGTTCCTCGATACGCGCTATCTGGCATCGGTCCGCTCGGGCACTTCCGGCGCCGGCCTCGGCATGATGATGATGCCGGGTGGTATGGTGCCGGCCGCGATCGGCGCGGGCGGCGGCGGCAACGTGCAAGTCATTCGTATCGGAACTCCATGATCAACCTTACCACTCCCCACATGCGCAAACTTCTATTGACCGTCGCCGTGGCGCTTCCGGCAAGCGCGATCGTCGCGCAAACTCCGGCCGTTCGGCTGATCAATGCTCCGGACGCGTCGTCGCCGCACACCTTCGGTATGGTCAGCGCCATTCGGCAGTTGCCGGGCGGAAAGGTGCTCGTCAACGACGGCATCAAGCGCCAGCTCACACTGCTCGACGCCTCGCTCGGCGGGGCGACGATCGTCGCCGACTCGGTGAGCGGCACGGCGAGCTCGTACGGCGTGCGTCCGGGCGGCTTGATCGCCTATTTCGCCGATTCGACGTTGTTCGTCGATCCGGCCGGCCTGTCGATGTTCGTCATCGATCCGGCGGGCAAGATCGCGCGCGTCGCGTCCGTCCCGCGATCGCAGGACGCCCCCGCCCTCGGCAGCAACTTGCTCGGCAACCCGGGCCTCGATGGAAAAGGGCGCCTCGTCTATCGCGGCGGATTCGGACGCATCGTCGCGGGGCCAGCCGTCGCCCAATCGGCGACGCGATCGGGAGCGGGAGACAACGCCGCCCGCGCCGCGTCGCTCGCCAGCATGTTCGAGCAGCCCGACTCCACGGCGCTCGTGCGCGTAGATCTGGCGACCCGTAAACTCGACACCGCCGCGTTCTTCAAGATCCCCAAGAATAAGATGAACGTGCAGCAGAACGAGCGCGGCATGACCGTGACCACCGAGATCAACCCACTGCAGACAGTCGACGACTGGGCCGTGCTTGCCGACGGCTCCATCGCTCTCGTCCGCGGCCAGGATTATCACGTGGACTTCATTCGCGCCGACGGCTCCGTCTCGTCGTCGCCGAAGATCTCGTACGATTGGCAGCGCCTGACCGACGAAGACAAGGTCGCCATCATCGACTCGGCGAAAGCCGCATTCGAGCGGGCCCGCGCCGCGGCACCGAACGGCGGCAACGTCGTCATGGACGGCCGG
>DATMHK010000188.1:0-9286 GCA_035554995.1 Gemmatimonadaceae bacterium | reverse complement strand
CGGCAAGGGTCCGCGTGTTCACCGTGTCCATCACGTAGTTGCCACCGACGTTTCGATACAGTGACGATGACGGGGGGTTCGGGTACGCAGCCGGAATCGCGCGTCCGCCGACGAACAGATCCAGCGTGCCGTCGCCATTGTAGTCAGCGAGCGCAATCGGACCGGGCGTAGAAACGCGCGGAGGCGCCACGTCCATGCCGCTCGAGCCCACGCCGCGTACGTTGGCGGGAATAGCGACCGCGGACGGACCGAGGCGCCCCTCCCAGCTCGAGAACCCGGCGAAGATCCGACCGCCGTCTGCCGCGGTGGCGGCGAGGCCAGTGAGGTCGGCGGGCGAGAGCGGTCCCTGCTTCGGCTGGGGAACGAGACGTCCACGCTCGTTGTGGAACACCCCGAGCCGGCCGCCGCGTCCAGTGCCGATGATCAAATCCTCATAGCCGTCGCGGTCGTAGTCGAACCATACGACGCCGGGTCCGAGTTGGGCGAGCGAATTCGGCAGCAGGAATTGTCGCTCCCAGTCGTCGAACGGTGTTTCCGTGTGCTTCTCGCCGCCCAGCTGCGGGGTCGCATCCTCGAACAGCGTCGAATCTCGGCGGGCGGTCGTGTCGCCGGCGGGAATGACGTGCGCCGCGGCGGATCCGGCAGCGGCGCCCTTGGTCGTGATCTCGTACAGCCGATTGGGACGCACGCCGGTGAGTGTCGTGCGGCGGCCGTCGCGCCAGTCTATGACGAGGGTCGCGCTGTCCGCGCTTCCCATCGCGAACGAGAGCTCGTAGTCGCTGTGCGACATGTACAATCCGCCGGCGACGACCTCGCGCTCCTGCAGCGGAACGGCGCCGCCGAGCAATTTTACCTTCGAGCCGACGGCGCGCGTGTTCGGTGCATCGCCGACGAGGCGGACGGCGACACGGCTGGCCGACGCGTTGTTGCGAAGAATCAACGCCGGTGCGTCGAGTCTGTTGACGACGACGTCGAGATCTCCGTCGCCGTCGAGATCGGCGGCAGCGAGGGCGTGCGAGATATCCGCTTCCGTACCGAAGCCCCAGCGGTCGCTCACGTCCTCGAACGTCAGATCGCCGCGATTCCGGAACGCCACGTTCTTGAGCGCCATCTTCGGGAACTGCCAGCGCGAGCGCCGCCACGGAATCGTCTTGAGACGATTCTGAAGTCCCTCTTGAACGTCAGCATCCATTATATCCCATAGGTGGCCGTTGGCGATCAGGATGTCCGGACGTCCGTCCAGGTCGACGTCCATGAACATCGTCCCCCACGACCAACCGCTCGCGCCGACGCCGGCCAACATCCCGATCTCGGCGAATGTCCCGTCGCCGCGATTCAGGAACAGCGTGTTCCGCTGCTGCTGCAACTCACTCTCGATGTCGCCCGGCAGCTTCGGCAGCGCGGTGTGCGTCGGGATCTCCGTCTTCAGGCGCTTCGTGTCGTTGGCGAGCATGTCGACCTCGAAGAGGTCGGGGATGCCGTCACCGTTGATGTCGCCCACATCGAAGCCCATGGCCGAATTGCTCGTCTGACGCTGCACCGGCCAGCCCGCGAGATGGAAGTGGCCTTTCCCATCGTTGAACCAGAGCTGGTCGAGATCTTCGAAGTCGTTGGTGACATAGAGGTCCGGGATGCCATCGCCGTTCAGATCGACAAGCTTCGCGTCGAGCGTGAACGACTCTCCCGCCTCGGCCATCGGCTTGCCTGTCGTGTCGATGAACCGATCCGACGTCAGCGGCACGGACGTGAAGTGCCCGTGACCGTCGTTGAGGTAGAACTCGTCGATCGCCCCGCGCTGCGTCATGCGCAGGCCGCCCATGTCGGGGCGCATCACGATCTTGTAATCGCGTGCGTATTCGGGAACGACGGCGTACTTCTTCGGACCGACCTGCTTCACCATCTGGTTGAAGGCGTGCTGCTGCGGCGGCAGGCTATCGTCGATCGTGTACGGCTTGTAGTTGGCAACGTACATATCGAGGCGGCCGTCACCGTCCACGTCGGACAACGTGACCGTCGACCCCCCTCGTCCGAGCGGGCTCAGTCCAAGATCACGATGCTCGGTGAAATGGCCTTTCCCGTCGTTGATGAAAATCGCGTTCGGACCCTTCGTCGCGAGGAGGACGAGGTCGAGCGCGCCATCGCCGTCGACATCCGCGAACGCGACGCCGGTCGTGTTGCGATCGCAGGCACCGACCCCCGCGCTCTGGGTGATGTCCTGAAAGCGCCAGTTTCCAAGATTCTTATAGAGCGCGCTGCATCCTTCGGTGCGGCCGAGGAAGATGTCCGGCAGCCCGTCACCGTCCACGTCGCCCAGCGCGACACCGGCGCCCTGCCCGAGAATCCGGTTCCCGAGCAGCGCGCTGTCGCTCACGAAGTTCTGGAAGTTGACGCCGGTCTCCTTCGCCGACATCCGCGAAAAGCCAGGCGAACCGCGACGTACGCTCAGCTCGCGCCAGCGATATCCAGTCTCCTGATGCCACTCAGCGGGCTTTGACTCGCCACCGCAGGCGGCGACGACCAGACCGAGAATCCAAATCCCGAGCGCTGGAGCGCGGTGAATCATGACTTGTGAGCGGCCTTGAAGCGCTCGACGACCTTGGTTCCGATGCATTCCCCGAGAGTGCGTCCACCGACGTTGCCGGTGGGAAAGTGAATGCCGCCGTAGATACGCGAGATGCCGGCCTCGCTCGCCGCGGCGCGGAAAGAATCGAAGCGGCGGACCTCGTGTCCGATGACGATGCTCGTACTGTCCTCGAACGAGGTGTCGCCGAGTAGCGCGGTCATGACTTCAGCGGCGGCAGCGGAGACCGTCGAGTGGCCCGAAGGATACTCGGGAAACGGCGGAGTGGGGATGAGCGGTTCCCACGTGGAGTCCATCAACCGGCGAATGTACGTGCGCGGCCGAATCAGGTTGTACTTGTACTTGTAGCCCCACGACGAGATGAACGCGTCCGCTTGTGCGACGGAGGTCAGCACCATGAGCCGCGCCGCGTCCTCGGCGGAGAGATGCCGTTCGCTCACCATCTGTGCGCCGATCGCGACCCAATGTCCGACGGGCGTGCCGGACTCGCCGGCGTTGTCCGCCCAATAAAGCGCGATCTCCTTCTGCTCCGGCGTGAGTGAGGTCTTGGCCGCCAACACATCGTGCGCGTCGCGGTAGCGTGCCGAGGACGTATCCGCCGAATAGTCCGGAGGCGCCGGAGCGGCGCATTCGTCCCACGAGCGAAGCACGAACGGCCGGATCTGGCCCCAGTAGGGCTCAGAGGTGCCGGCCATGTTCACGGCCGGCAGCGTCGCGACTTTCCTTTTCGGCCGGCTGAGAATGAGACTGCGATCGCTCACGGCACCGGCTTGCATGACGTTCGCCGGATTGTTCAGAGCCACGAACTCACTCGCGCCCGATTGATTCTGCGACGCGTAGACGTTGGCCGGGGCATCATTCACCCAGTAGGCGAGTCCAGTGGGAGCCGTGTACGGGCGTCCGCGAGTGCTGTCGAAGCCATCGCCGCGCGACCACGCTACGATGGTATTTCCAATCTTCGCGCCGAGGTCGCGCGAACGCGTGACGGTTCGCTCCGACGCGCCACGGCTCAATTGCACCTGCAAGAGCGAGTCGCTCAATCGAGCGATCGACGCCCGCGTCGTCGGCAGCGCTTCGCGAAGCAGCGAGTCGAGGACCACCCGCTCAGCGACGACCGCGGTGAGCGTCGGATCGTAGCCCTGGCGGTCTTCCGGCGCTGGAATCTTGCCGAGGCCGTTCAGCTGGCCGGAGAGCGCTGGCATACCGCGCTCCGTGGACGAGAGGCCGGAGTACAAGGCAGTCGTCGCGTAGGCCATGAGTCGGGACGCGACGGGCGGGGATAAACGCTCGGCGCGGATGGCGCCGTAGAGCGTATGCATCCACTCCGAGACCATCCTGGGATCGGTAGCAGGAGCGGGCGTACAGGCAGCGAGACCGAGGACGGCGAGCCCGAGGGTCGGCGAGCGAGAGGGGATCCAACGCATTGTTCCGGCACTAAAGGAGGGACAGAAGAATTTAGCGCGGGGGCCGGGCTACGGAGTCGGTAAACCTCAGTACTAGCGTGCGGTTGCGAGACTGCATACAATTGGCGCGGTTCCTCTCGCGGACGTCTTTTCGCCATGAGAATTCGGCAACTCATCGCGCTCTTTCTTGCCTCCGGAACGGCGCTTGGCGCTCAGAGCCCCGCGGTCGCCACCCTCCGCGGCGAGGTCTACGACAGCCTGAACAAGCGGCCGCTCGACGGCGCCTCTGTTTCTGTCACGGGCATCGGCCGAACCACCACCACCGATTCGCGCGGCCGCTTTCATTTCGACTCGGTCGTTCCCGGGACCTACACCGTCGTCGCCTATCACGCGCTCCTCGATTCGATTGGACTCGGCGCCGTAAGCGCGCGCACGACCGTCGGCACGACGTCCGGCCAGGTCACCGTCAGCGTCCCGTCGTTCGATTCGTTCTGGCGCTTGGCGTGTGGTGACCGCCCGGCTCCGCGCGACAGCGGCATCGTCTACGGCACCATTCGCGACGCCAACACGGGCAAGACGGTGACGGGCGCGAAAGTCGACCTGAGCTGGGTCGACGTGAGCGTGGACTCGCTTCGTCACATGCGCGAAAAGCGATGGCATCAGACCACGCGCACGGACGCGAGCGGTAACTACGGCGTTTGCGGCGTGCCGATTTCCACGGTGCCGTCGATCGAAGCGTCGTATGCGGAAGGATCGAGCGGTTCGGTTGATCTCGTCGGCGACCAGCACCGCGTTCGGCGGCGCGACCTCAGCCTCGGGCCGCTGGCTGAAACCGATTCGAGCCGCCGCGGAATCATTGCCGGGCTGTTGACCGATCCGGCAGGACAGCCATTCGCCGGCGCCCAGGTGTTGGTGCAGTCATTTCCGGAAACGCGCAGCGGCGCCGACGGACGCTTCATCGTTCGTAACGTCCCGACGGGAACACGACAGGTGGAGATCCGTTCGGTGGGAATGGCGCCGTTCATCACGACGGTGGACGTGACGCCGCACGACACGGCGATGATCGCGGCGCAGCTCAAGAAAGTCGCGACGCTCGACGTCGTCCGAGTCACGGGCACGATGCGGCAACAGAGGCTGGTGGCGGACCTCGAGGCGCGCCGCAAAATGGGGTTGGGATTCGTTCAGGACTCGACCGCGTTCGAGGGCCGGGTGCAATTGGTTTCCGTCTTCGCGGCGTTTCCCCATCTGGCGATTCAGCGTGTGGGCAACGGGCAGCGCTACTACTTGACCCTGCCCATTGCGATCGGCCGATGTGCGGCGAATCTCTGGATCGACGGCAAGCATATGCAGACGGTGCCAAACCCGATGGTCGGCTACGACCTGCTGCTCGACCTTCAGCCGGATCAGATCGCGGCGATCGAGGTCTACCCGCACGGGGCGAGCGTACCGATGGAGCTGCAGTCGCTGAACTCGACTTGCGGCGCCGTCGCAATCTGGACCAAGTGGGCGCTCGGTCGGTGATTCGCGGCTGGCGCCTGTTCGTCACGGCGCTTTGCTTTAAAGGATGACCGCCACCGCCGGAGCGGAGGCGACGAGCGCCGCGCGCGCGCCCTCCCCCTCCCCCTCGTCTCCTTCCATTCTCAGCCCCGTCGTCGATTTCCTCTGCGTCGGCGGACTGTCGTTGATCGTTCTGGTGCCGCTGCTGGTCAGCGGGCAGGCAGAGCTTGGCTTCGTCACTATCGCCGCGCTCGTCTGGATCCAGACGTTGATCAACACCGCGCACTTCATGGCGTCGTACCGGATCGTCTATCGCGACCGGGAAATGATCATGAAGCACAAGTGGGCGGCGATCGGCGTGCCGGTGATCATGGCCGCATTCATCGCGCTGGCATTGGCGACAGAATCGACCGTGCTCGTCGTGCTGTTCTTCGCCGTGTCGAGCGGCTACCTCGCCTGGCATTACACCGGCCAGGCGTGGGGAATGATGGCTTCGTACGGCCGACTCGGCGGGCTGTCGTTCGACAAGAGCGAGCGACTACTGATCCGGTCGAGTCTGCGGATCATGCTCGCCTGGCACGTCACCTGGTTCCTGCACTACGCGATCAGGAATCCGGCGGTCCTCGAGCCGGTGGATGCGATATACAGGGTCGTCAGCGCCGTGACGATCATCGGCTTCGCGCTCGGACTGATCGGTCTGGTGAAAGCGTGGCGACGCACGGGGAGGATTCCACCGGTTCGCGCGCTCGTCCCGTGGCTCGCGATCTTCGTCTGGTACGCCGCGGTAGCGCGCTGGGGAATCGCCGGCCTGTTCCTGGTACAGCTGGCGCACGCGATTCAGTATCTCGAGTTCCCGGCGCGCGTCGAGGTGAATCGCGCTTCGGCCAACAAGGCAGTCCGCCTCGGAACGCACATGTTGCTCTACGCGGCGGCGCTCCTGGCCCTGGCGTTCGCAGTCACGGTCGTCGTGCCGGGGCCGGCGATGAGCGTGGTGACCGACGCGCTGGGTATTGCGCAGGGCTCAGCGGCCCCGGTACTGATCCTCTACTTCATCAACATCCATCACTACTTCACGGACGGCGTGATCTGGAAGATCAGCAATCCGGAAGTCCGACGCGATCTGTTCGCGCATGTGATGACCGCCGAGGCGCCGAGTGGGGCGCGAGGCAAGCAGACCGCTCAGGCGCCCAAGCCGAAAGCGGGCAAACCACGACAGGGCGCAAAGCGGTAACAGCTGCCATCCTCGCGAGCGTAGCGAGCAGAGGATCTACTTGCCCCACTTAGTAACTAACTCGGCACAATAGATCCTCCCGGCGCTTCGCGCCGAGAGGATGACGGCTACTTCGCCAGCTTCGCCTTCAGGATGTCGATAAACCGCGACTCGATGAGACCTCTCGAGTTACACGGCGCATAGTCCTGGGCGAAGTTGGCCGGCTTGGCAACGGCGCTGAACGTCGTGCCGACCGTGGATGAGCCAGGATCGCCAGCGTGGACATACGCCGTGAGCACCAAAACGACGTCGTAGTTGTCCGCGTTCGGACCGATCTGCGTGGACGTGCCGCAGTCGATGAAGCGGCTGAGCGGCGTTCCCTTTAGCCGGGCACGGACGCGGAAGGACTCATTGCCGAGGGTGCGTTTGGCGGGGTCCATCTGCGCGATCGGAACGCCGAGCGAGTCGAAGACGAAGGGAAGGACGCGCCAGACCTGCTCAACCGTGTATGGCAAGGTGGCGGTGCCCGTCGCTTCGGTGACGCCGCCCACCCGCAGCGTCGAGTTTGTGCCCGCCACCGTGACGGTTTGGGGCTGAGGCTGGGGTGAACCTGACCCCGAACCCGCGGGACTGCTGGCGCAGGCCGCGCCAGCGGCGAGGAACATCAATGAGAAAAGACGCATACAATCGATGGCGGATGGGTTTTCGTTGGCAACAGAATGCACGATGGTACCACCGGTGTAAAGGCGTCCCCAGGGCCGCCTTGCGCACCTGCAATCTCTACCCCATCGTCCCCGAATCAGCCCAGGATTGATCCGCGATGCTTCGTCACCGTTGGTGGACAGCAATTGCCCTCGCCGGGCTTGCCCCGGTCCTCGCCGGAGGGCAGGTCGTGCGCGGCATCGTCACCGACTCGACGAACCGCCCGATCAGTGGCGTCGTTGTCATGCTGATCGACGGGGCGTCTCAGTCGCGGGCCCGGGCCTTGAGCGACGAGCGCGGCGAGTTCCGCATCGCGGCACCGGGAGCCGGCACATACTCCCTTCGAACCCTGCGCATCGGTTTTAGGCCGACGACTACGACGCCAATCGAGCTGAGGGTCGGCGGTGAGGTGGCGCAGCGCGTGGTCGTAGCCGGTCTGCCGATCACCCTCGACACCATCCGCGTGGCCGACCGGAACGCCTGTCGGACCTTCACCGATTCGGGCGCGGCGACGTACGCCGTCTGGGAGCAAATTCGCGCCGCGCTCACGGCGACCGAGTTGACAACCGGCTTCCGCAACATCGCCGCGACCACAGTGGCGTATGAGCGCGTCTTGGACCCGAAGGGCAACAAAGTCCTGCAGCAGAAGGCGACGGTGTCCACGGGATACGTCAATCGGCCGTGGCTGTCGCTTTCGCCCGACAGCCTGCGTCGAATGGGCTACGTGGTGACGGAGCGCGACAACTCGGTCGTGTATTACGCGCCGGGGATCGACGTGCTTCTCTCGCCCGCCTTCGCCAACGACCATTGCTTCCGGGTTACGCGAGACGCCAGGCGCGCGGAACTGATCGGCCTTGCGTTCGAGCCCACGCCGGATCGGAAACGCACGGCGGAGATCAGCGGCACGCTGTGGGTCGACCGCGCGTCGTCACAGCTGCGCCGTCTCGAGTTCCAGTTCGCGAACGTCCCGTTCGAGCAGGGCGAGATGGCTGGCGGCGACTTGCAGTTTGTCCGCATGCGCGACGGCACGTGGGCAATCAGCCAGTGGAACATCCGCATGCCGGCCTTCACGTCGGTCGTGCGGCCCGGGCACGGCGCCGAGCGGCAGCTGGCGGAAATCCAGGTGGCGGGCGGCCAGCTCGCCGTCGCTCGGCGCGGGACCGACACGCTCTGGGCACAGCCGACGGTGGTGTTGAGCGGTACGATTCGCGATTCGGTCTCCGGCGCGGGGATCGCGGGTGGGCGCATCACGCTCGTCGGGACGGATCTCGCTGCGCGCACAGACGACCGCGGTCGGTTCTCACTCTCGGGCATTCTTCCCGGTGTGTACGAGGCGGAGATCCGGACGCCCTCACTCGACTCGCTCGCCGCGTCGCACCGGGCGTCGTTCGAGTTCGTCGATCCGAACGTCCATCCCGACTGGCGCATCCCGAATGCACAGCAGCTGATGGCGACGGTTTGCTCCGGCGGTGCCCTACGCGACGCGTCGCGAGGGATCGTCGTCGGCCGGGCGCGTGTGCGCGGCGACACGGCGGCGGTTCGAAATCTCTCGATCGTCGCCGAGTGGCAGCCGACGGACACGTCCGGCATCGTGCGGCAAGCCAAGGTGCAAGGCAGCGCGGACGGGTTGTTCCGCCTCTGCGGCGTACCGATGAACGTCGCGGTGAAGCTTCGCGCTGTTGCCGACGGCGCCGAGACAGCCAGCGAGACGGCCGTGAAGTTGCAGGGCGGTACGCGGCTCGCGCGCACCGAGCTCACACTCGAACGGCTCGAAGCATTGGCCGCGCGCGGCTCGGTGTTCACTGGCGTGGTTGTCGCCGACTCGACGCACGCGCCGATTCCGCTCGCCGAGGTAGCGCTGCCCGACCTCAACAAAAGTGAGACGACGAATTC
>DATMHK010000187.1:0-8884 GCA_035554995.1 Gemmatimonadaceae bacterium | reverse complement strand
TCACGATCTACGCCGACAATCCGGGGCGCGGCTACAAGAACGTGAACATCTCGTGGCCGGATTTCATCGCGTGGCGCGATCGCAACCAGACGTTCAGCGGGATCGGGATCTTTACGTGGAACTCGAACACCGTCAGCGGCGGCTCCGGTGACGCGGAGCGCGTCACCGGCTCGGAGATCTCACCGAACCTGTTCGCCATTCTCGACGTGCGTCCCGCGATCGGACGACTGTTTCTGCAGCACGAGGATGAACGCGGACGATCGCCGGTCGCGCTGATCAGTCATCGACTTTGGGTGCGACGCTTCGGCGGCGATTCGACGCTCGTCGGGCGAACCATCAGCCTCGACGGGCGCGCGCACACGGTCGTCGGCGTGATGTCTCCGGGATTCAATTTTCCTCAGAGCGGCGACGTCTGGGTTCCGTTCAAGACCGATCCCGCGCTGGAGAGTCACGCCAATCGCGGCTACGCCGGCGCGATCGGGCGGATCAAGCCGGGCGTCACCGTCGAGCAAGCCAGAGCCGACCTGCATCGCGTCGACGCCCAGCTCGCCCGTGAGTTTCCCAATGAAAACGACGGCTGGCAGGCCGGCGTTCTGACGATGCGCGACGATCTCGTCGGCGAGTTGCGACGACCCCTCCAGGTCTTTCTCGTCGCCGTCGCGATGGTGTTGCTCACCGTGTGTGCAAACCTGGCGAACCTGATGCTGGCGCGAGGCGCGGCGAGAGGACGGGAAGTGGCGATCCGGGCCGCGCTCGGCGCGTCGCGCGGCCGCATCGCGCGGCAACTCATGACGGAAAGCATTGTCACGGCGGTGCTCGGTGGCGTGATCGGCGTCGGGATCGCGTGGTGGGGTGTGCGCCTGTTGCGATTCGCTTTTCCGGATCAGTCGCCGCCGTTCTATGTGAAGCTCGGGCTAGACGCCCTCGCAATCGGGTTCATCGTGCTGATCACGCTCGTCACGGGAATTCTGTTCGGGAGCGTGCCGGCACTGCGAACCGCTCGCGCAAATCTCGATGCGACGTTGCGGGAAGGCAGCCGGGGAGCGGGAACCGGGCTGCATCGCTCCCGTCTCCGCGCGGCGCTCGTCGTGAGCGAGATCGCGCTCTCCGTCGTGTTGATGGTCGGCGCCGCGCTGCTCGCGCGCAGCTACAAGAACCTCGCCGGCAGCGACCTCGGATTCGACGAGCGTCACGTGCTCTCGGCGCGCATCACGCTGCCGTCGAGCGACTACGCGACGCGCGCCGAGGTGGCCAACTTCTATCAGCGTTTGCTGACAGATCTGCGCCGGCTGCCGGGCGTCGTTGCTGTTGGATCAGCCCAGGGCATTCCCTTCAGTGGGTGGAACGTGCAGGGAGAGGCGACGGTCGAAGGTGCGCCGGCGCCGAAGCGCGGTGAAGAGCTGGTTGCGCACTACCAGCGGGTGACGCCGGATTACTTCAAGGCGATCGGCGTCCCGCTGGTGCGCGGACGATGGTTCACCGACGCCGATCGCGACTCGCTGAACCCTGTCATCATCGTGAACGAGCTGATGGTCGCCAAGGCATTCGGTGGACGCGATCCAATCGGCAAGCGCATGGGCGGCAGCGGGAGCCCTCACGCTGCCACCGTGATCGGCGTGATCAAGGATTTTCGCCACTATCGGCTTCCCGAGCCGATGGGCCCTGCGATGTACTACCCGTACGCGTCGTATCCGGGCTGGCAACAGACGGTAGTCATTCGCACGTCGCACGATCATCCGCAATCGGTAATCCCGGAGCTCCGCACCGCCGTGCGCGCGATCGACAAACGTGTCGCGCTGTACCAAGTGCAAACGTTCGGCGAAGTCGTCTCGCGTTCGTTCTGGCGTCAACGGTTGCAGGGCAACGTGGTGAGCGTTTTCGCCGTGCTCGCGCTCTGTCTCGCCTGCATCGGTCTGTACGGTGTGATCTCCTACGCCGTGGCGCAACGCACCCGCGAGCTCGGCGTCCGCATCGCCCTCGGCGCCAGCCGCGGCAGGGTAGTCTGGCTCGTCGGCCGGCAGAGCGCGCGGCTCGTGCTGGCCGGTGTCGCGGTCGGATTGCTCGCGTCGTATTTCGCGGTCGGGTTGCTCAGCTCGTTGCTCTACGGTGTCCGCCCGACAGATCCCGGCACATTCGCGCTCGTGCCGGCGATTCTCGCTATCGTTGCGTTTTTGGCCGCCGTGATTCCCGCCGCGAGAGCCGCTCGCGTCGATCCTATCATCGCGATGCGATCGGAGTAATTCCTCCCTGCTCTTGACTCGTCACGCCGTCTCCGTGGCGATCACCGCAAATCCGTGCTGGCATCCGTGTCAAATGCTGTTCACCTGTGCGGTCCGCGACGCCGGGCGGGCCACTACGAACTCAGGATGAAAAGCTTTGACACTGATGAACTGTACTGATATCGCGGATCGACGCGGAGACAGCGTGACGGGTTGAACTGGACGGAATTGGTTACGGCTCCAGCCTGCTTGTTCCGCGTCAGGCGTTGTGCGCCTCCGGCGGCATCGTGTAGCACCACGCTTCGCCCTCGAGCACCGTCTCCCCGGTCTGCCGCGTAACGTCGATTCGCAGCTGTGTCACCGGCTTCGTGGCATGCACGCTCATCACCTCGGCCTTCGCGGTGATCGTGTCGCCGATGTACACCGGTGCCGTGAACTTCCATTGCTGACTGAGGAACACCGAGCCGGGTCCGGGCAAATCCATCGCGACGAGCGCGTGCAACAGCCCGGTCGTCAGCCCACCTTGGACGACGAGGCCACCAAAACGCGTGGCTTTCGCGAAAGCCTCGTCGAAGTGGAGCGGATTGTAGTCGCCCGTCAGCTCGGCGAACGATTTGACGTGCGCCTCAGTAAGGGTCAACGACCGCTGTGCTGTCTGGCCAACTACTGGTCGCATTGTGCTCTCCGCTACGGAACGCGCGCGCGTTCTTCCACGCGTCCGGAATGTCGTCGACACCGCTGATGTGAATGCCGAGGTCCTGAAGGAGACCGTCCTTCAGATCGTAGATCAGTCCATTGACCGACACGGACTGTCCGCGCGCCCAGGCGTCGCGCACGACGGTCGTCTGGCTCACGTTGAGCACCTGCTCGACGACGTTCATCTCGCACAAGCGATCGTGTCGTTCGTCGATGCTGTGGAGCGCCTTGATCTCGTCGCGGTGTTTGTCGCGGACGTCCTGCACGTGACGCAGCCAATTGTCGACAAGGCCGAGCCGGTCGTCGCGCAGGGCGGCAAGGACGCCGCCGCATCCGTAGTGGCCGCACACGATGATGTGGCGCACCCGAAGTACGTCCACCGCGAACTGAATCACCGAGAGTGAGTTGAGGTCGGTGTGGACGACGACGTTGCCGACGTTTCGGTGCACGAACAATTCGCCCGGAGCCAGGCCGACGATCTCGTTTGCCGGCACGCGACTGTCGGCGCATCCCACCCATAAGTATTGCGGCGACTGCTGATGGGTGAGCCGGCTGAAGAACTCCGGATCCTCACGCGTCATCTTCTCCGCCCAGGCGCGGTTGTTCGAGAACAGCTCGTCCAGTCCGTCCATTTCGTGCCCCGTTTCCCGTGTCTCGTATCTCCCCGACTCGGACATTACCTTCCATCGTCTTCATTGTGTAGCCATGACGTGCTCGCTTACCTGAACGGGCAGTTTCTTCCGCGTGCGGACGCCGCCGTCCCGGTCGAAGACCGCGGATTCGTCTTCGGCGACGGCGTCTACGAGGTTTGGCGCGTCGTCGGGGGCCGTCTGTTCGAGGCAGAGCGGCATCTCGCCCGCCTGAGCTCGGGGCTTCGTGAGCTGCGCATCCCCGCACCGGATCTCGTGGATGCGGATCGTCTCACCGCCATAGCCGATCGGCTGCTGGCCGACGACAACCTTCTCGACGGCGAAGCGACGTTCTACGTCGAAGTCACGAGGGGGGTGGCGCCTCGAACCCATCAATTTCCATCCGGCCGGATCTCTCCGACCGTCTTTGCGATGGCGAACGCGTTCAAACCGGCCGAGGAGTTGCGGCGTGCGGGCGCGGCGTGCATCACGATGCCCGACATCCGCTGGCTCCGCTGCGACATCAAGACGATCCAGCTCCTGCCCAACGTGCTCGGCAAGCAGGCCGCGGCTGAAGCCGGCGCGCTCGACGTCCTGTTCGTGCGGGACGAAGTGATCACCGAGACCTCCCACGCCAATGTGCTCGCCGTGATCGACGGCGCGATTCGCACGCATCCAACGAACAACCTGATCCTTCCCGGAGTCACGCGCGCCGTCGTGCTCGAGATCGCGCGCGATCTGCACATGCGCGTGGACGAGACTCCGTTCACTCCGGACGACCTGTCGCGTGTGAGCGAGGTGTTCCTCGCCGGCACGACGACCGACGTCATGCCGATCACTCGCGTGGACGACGTGGTGATTGGCGACGGAAAGCCCGGCCCGGTGGCGACGACGCTGTTCAAGGAGCTGCGCCGCCGACTCGACGCGCTGGCGCAGTCTAGGGCCGTCAGCGCTGCGGCGACGGCATCGGCCTGATCCTCGAGGCCGCGTGTCAGGAACGACTTTCGATGCGCTGCTGCAAGCGGCGGTGCAACATCAACAGGCGCTCGCCGCGCTCCGGAGACTGTGGGCGTACGTCACGCTTGGCGCCACGGGCATCATCACCGAGGAGGCCACGCCGCTCATCGGCGGGCTCGCTGCCCACGACCGGTACCTGCGTCTCTCAATGGTCATGTTCTCGGTCGCCGTCGGAACATGGATTGCCGACCTCGGGTTGTACTATGTGGGTCGATGGCGCGGCCGCTGGGCGCGGCAGCGATGGCCGCGTCTGCGGACATGGATGGTGCGGACCTTCAAGATCGTGCGGCGTCATCCGTGGCGCGTCTCGATCGCGGTGCGCTGGGCCTACGGCCTACGGCTGACGCTGCCGATCGCCTGTGGAGCGGCGCGGGTCCCGCTCCCTGTGTATCTCATCGGCAGCGCGATCAGCTGCGCGACCTGGTCGGTGATCTTCACGTTCCTCGGCTGGGCGTTCGGCCGCACGACGCTGATCATGCTCGGCCACGTCAGGCGGTATGAGAACTATCTGGTCGGATTGATTGTACTACTATTGGCAATGGCGTTCTGGATCATGCGCGAGCGCCACGTCGAAGATGAAGTCGTCGAAGTGTTGTCGTCGGGCGACACCGTGGAACGTCCCACGGAGCCCGCCGCGTCCAGTCCAGCGGAGCACGAACCGGAGGCATAGATGAGAATGTTGATGCGAAGCGCCGCGGCCATCGCCCTGGCGACCGGATTGATCGCGGCGAGCACGCCGGAAGTCCACGCCCCCGCCAAGACCGAGACGATCGTCTTCGCGGGCGGCTGTTTCTGGGGTATTCAGTCGGTCTTCCAGCACACGAAGGGCGTCGTGAGCGCCACCTCCGGCTACGCCGGCGGCAATGTCGCGAAGCCGTCGTACGAGGACGTGAGCTCGGGCCAGACAGGGCACGCCGAGTCCGTCAAGGTCGTGTTCGACCCGTCACAGGTGAGCTATGAGCAATTGCTCAAGATCTTCTTCAGCGTCGCGCACGACCCGACGGAGCTCAACCGCCAAGGGCCTGACGTCGGCACGCAGTATCGGTCGGCGGTGTTCTATCTGACGGATGCGCAGAAACAGGAGACCGAAGCCTACATCGCGCAGCTCGGCGCCGCACACGCCTACAAGCAACCGATCGTGACGCAAGTCGCGAAGTTGAAGGAATTCTATCGCGCTGAGGATTACCACCAGAACTACGCCGAGCTGCATCCGGATCAGCCATACATCGCGATCAACGACGCGCCGAAGGTGGTGAACTTGAAGAAGTCGTTCCCGCAGCTGTACACGGATAAGCTGGCGTCGCACGAGTAGGGTTGTCATCCTCCGCGAGCGCAGCGAGTGGAGGATCTATTGTCTCCTTTTGGTGGCCAGCCTTGCTGCATTGGGCACGGCGAGGGGCAATTAACAATGGACAATAGATCCCCGCTCGCTTTGCTCGCGAGGATGACAGCATCACTCAGCCCTGAGCGCCGTCACCGGATCCACGCGGGCCGCTCGCAAGGCCGGAAGCATGCTCGCCACAACACCGACGGTGAGCAGAATCGCCACTACGCCGCCAAGGATCACCGGATCGTGCGGCGCGACGCCGAAGAGCAATGCGGTCAGCAGTCGCGTGACACCAAAAGTGATTGCCAGGCCGATCGCCGCGCCGGCGGCTGACATGATCAGGCCCTGACGAACGACCAAGCGGAGCACCGTGCCGGTGTGCGCCCCGAGCGCGACCCGAATGCCGATCTCGCGCGTGCGCTGCGCGACGGCGTACGAGAGGAGTCCGTAGAGGCCGACGGCTGCGAGCAGGAGCGCGAGGCCGCCGAACACTTCCGAGAACGCGGCGCCGATCCGAGTGCCAAGCATGGCGCGTCCCGAACGAATGTGCTCGTCGAAGCTGCGGACGTCGAACAATGGAAGCGTCGGATCGAGTGAGGCGACGGCCCCGCGCACCGCAGCGGAGAGCGACGCCGGATCGACGCTCGTGTGAACAACCAACGTGAAGCTCGATCGATACCACTGCGAGTACGGCCGGAAGAGGAACGGCTTCGGCGTTTCACCGAGGGAGAAGTACTGGATGTCGGCGGTCACGCCGACGATCTCCATGACCGGTCCGTCCTTCGTCACGCGAAACCGCTTGCCGACCGCGGACTGCCCGGGCCAGATCCGCTTCGCCATCGCGCGCGTGATCATCGCCACCTTCGGCGCCGACGCGTCGTCCCGTTCCTCGAAGCCGCGTCCTTCCACGATCGGGATTCGCATCGTCGCGAAGTAGCTCGGCGTCACGATGTTGTTGAATGCGCCGACGCCGTTGTCCGGTATCTGTGCCGCCGGCGTCTCGGGAAGGACGAACTCGATGTCGTTGTTGTAGCCGAATGGCGTGTACCGCGCAAGCGACACGGAGCGGACCCCGGGCAGCGTGGCGACGCGCCGCTCGATCTCACGCTCGAATTGCGCGCCGAGCACCGAGTCGTAACCCTGTGTTCCGAGCTGCGTCGTCGCGATTAGAATGTGGTCCGTCCGAAAGCCGGGATCGATGCGAGATGCATTGACGGCGCTCCGGGCGAACAACGCGGCGCACACGACGACGGTGACGCACACCGAGAGTTGCGCCACGACCAGCACCGTTCGAAAACGCTGGTGGCCGCCGCTGATGCCGCGCCCGCCGGCCTTCAACAAATCCGTGAGATTGGTGCGTCGCGTGGCGAGCAACGGAGCCAGTGCGGCGATCAGCGCCGTGGCGACGACGATCGCCAACGTGAACGCCATCACGCGCTCGTCCACTGCGATGCGCCAGCGGAGTGGAACGTCGGCCGCGACGCGCACCTTTGTCAACGCGCGCACCGCAATGTTCGCGAGCACCAGCGCGCCCGCGCCCCCGGCGAGCGCGAGCAGCAGGCATTCGATGATCGCGTGCCGGGCCAGGCGCCATCGGCCGGCGCCGAGCGCCGAGCGAATGGCTTGTTCGCGGAGCCGCGCGGTCGTGCGCGCGAGCAGAAGGCTGGCGACGTTCGCCGACGCGACGACGAGCACCAGCAGGACGAGCGACATGAACGCGGCGGCGATGACCGGAACGTTCCCCGAGATCGCCACGTTTGGGCGGGCTCGCGTCTCCGGAACGAGACGCATCGTGACGTCGCGGTTGCTCGCCGGGTATTCACGCTCGAGCGCCGCCGACTTCGCGGCCACCGCGGCCCGCGCGGCACCGAGCGACAGCCCCGGACGCAACCGGCCGATCACGTTGAAGCCGCTGTTGCCGCGATCCCGGAGCGACGCTCCGTACGACGGCCAAGTCTGATTGATCGGCGTGAATCCGTCGGCGGCGAGCAACCCGTCCGTCCCCTCGAAGCCCGCCGGCGTCACACCGATGATCGTCACCGGGTGGTTGTTGATGCGAATCGTGTCGCCAATCGCCGATGGATCTCCGCCGAAACGCGACATCCAGAACGCGTGGGTCAGCACGATGTACGGGTGGGCGAGCTCGCCATCGTCGTCGCCCGGCTGGAAGAGGCGTCCGATGGCCGGGCGCATTCCGAGCGTGGCGAAGAAATTCGCCGTGACGTCCTGGACAAAAATGCGCTGGGCGCCGTGAGCACCGCTCAGGTTCACATTGTCGTTCGCGTAGGCGGCGAGGTCGCCGAACACCGCCGTGTCGCGCCGGAAGTCGAGATAGTTGGGATAGGACATCTCGTGCGGCGCGGAGAGCGCGGCGTCGGTTTGCGCGAGAACGACGAGCTCCTTTCCGTACGGGACCGCCAGCGGCCGGAAGAGAAAGGCGTCCACGATGCTGTAGACGGCGCTATTGAGTCCGATACCGAGCGCCAGCGTCAGCGTGACGACGGCAACGAATCCCGGCGCGCGGGCGAGCGATCGCGCGGCGACGCGAACATCCTGCCAGAGATCGGTGAACAGCTCGCGCCGCGCCGCCTGTCGGGCGTGCGTCTCGTCGAGGTGGCGCAGGGTTCGTCGCGCGCGATCGACGTCGCCGAATTCCGCGAGCGCGCGAGCGCGCGCCGTATCGCGCGACATGCCGCCCGCCACGAGCTCGTCGGCGCGTGCGTCCACGTGAAAGGCGATCTCGTCGTCCACTTCCGCGCCGATGTCGCGACGCCAGAAGCGAAACGCCCGAATGCCGCGATCCCGCTTCGGCGTCCGGTTCATGCGGGCGCCGTCGTCGCGCGGACTACCTGCGCGACCGCCGCGCTGTACTTCTCCCACGCTTGCACGCGCGACCGCAACTGCTGTCGACCCTTCGTCGTGAGCGTGTAGTACTTCGCGCGGCGGTTGTTCTCGGTGAGCGCCCAATCGGCGTCGACGAGTCCGCGGTGGGCGAG
>DATMHK010000186.1:0-3118 GCA_035554995.1 Gemmatimonadaceae bacterium | reverse complement strand
CGGATCGTCGGTCTCGGTGAAACCCTTGGTCCCGCCGAAGCGCGGGCCCGTGAGAGCGCCGGTCATTTGATTCCGCTCGGTGTGGCATGCCCAGCAGAGCGCGACCGACTCGACGAGATAATGCCCCGTCTCGACCGAAGCACCGCGCGGGGAGTGAGCGAGCGGTGTTGCTGACGGACCAACCGGATTTGCCATCACTGTCGCCTTGATCACCTTGCCCAGCACCGTGTACTGGTGATCGGGCACGGGATGGTTCACGGCCGTCTGCGTTCGCAGATACGACACCACGGCCTGCAAGTCGTCGTCGGCCAAACCCTGCATTTCCATGAACGGCAAGAGCGCGCGGCCGTCATGTCCAACGCCGTATCGCAGCGCACGTGCGATCGCCTTGTCGCTCACGCCGCCGAGGCCCGTCGCCGAGTCGGGCGTGAGGTTACGCGTGTAGAATTTTCCCGGCGGAATCGCGAACTCGTAGCCGCCGACGAGCGCCACCTCTTCACCCTGCAGGTTGGCGGCGCGCTGGTTCGGGTCGCCGTGACAGGACGCGCACGGCGCCAGATTGCGCACGATATAGTGCCCGCGCTCTACGATCGCCGAATCCGTCGACGCGACGACGTCGGGATACGGCGCGTCGAACGTGAGATGCTGCCGCGCGCCGACAAACACAGCGCCGCCGGCAATGACGACCAGCAGCACGCAGCCGATGACGAGGAGTGCTTTTCGCATAACGGAGGGAGCCTATTCCAAGGTGGGGGAGGAACGGCCCTCCAACATACGAAGAATCGCGGCGCTGTACATAGCCGAGGCCGCGCACCGCGCGCATATTGCGGTTCTCCCTCCCACGCGCGCCAGTAAGGTTTTGGCCGCCTTCTCCGCCAGGTATATGATCAGCCTTCGCTCGCTTCCGATCGCCCTCGCTTTGTTTGGCGCATCGCTCGGTGCGCAGCCCACCTCGATTAGACCGCTAACGCCCAAGCAAACAAAGGAGGCGGCCGCGGCGCCGTCCATCGTCGCTCCGGCTCCGACGCGCGGAGTGCACGATCGCGCCGAGCTCGAGGCGTTTCTCGACGGCGTGATGGCGGCGAATCTGCGAGACAAGCATGTCGCCGGCGCAACGGTTTCCGTCGTGAAGGACGGTGCGCTTCTCTTTGCCAAAGGCTACGGCTATTCCGATGTCGCGAAGCGCGCGCCGGTGGATGCTGATCGCACCCTCTTCCGCATCGGATCCACGAGCAAGCTATTCACGTGGACCGCGGTGATGCAGCTAGTGGAGCAGGGAAAGCTCGATCTCGACGCCGACGTCAACAAATACATCGACTTCAAGATCCCCGCGACGTTCCCGCAGCCGATCACGCTGCGGCACATCATGACGCACACGCCGGGCTTCGAGGAGGACGGCCGCGATCTGATCAGCACGGATTCCACTGTGAAGATCGACCTTGGCCGCTGGTTGGCGACGCACATTCCCGGGCGCGTACGTCCGCCCGGGACCTTCGCCTCGTACTCCAACTACGCCACCGCGCTCGCCGGCTACATCGTTCAGCGCGTGTCCGGCATTCCGTGGGATGATTACATCGAGCAGCGCGTCTTCACGCCGCTGGGCATGACGCACGTCAGCACGCGACAGCCGTTGCCGGCACAGCTGCGCGGCGACATGTCGCAGGGCTATGTGTGGGGTGGCGGCTCTTACATCGCCAAGCCCTTCGAGATCGTCGAGCCGATGCCGGCGGGCTCACTCGCCGCGAGCGCGACCGACATGGCGAAGTTCATGATCGCGCACCTGAACGACGGCGAATTCAACGGCCAACGCATTCTCGCCGATTCGACGGCCAAGCGAATGCACGCGCGGGCCTTCACCCACGATCCGCGATTGCCCGGATTCGCGCTCGGCTTCTACGAGAAGACCAGCCACGGGTTGCGCATCATCGGGCACGGCGGCGACACGCAATTCTTTCACACCGACCTCGCGTTGATCCCCGACGAGAAACTCGGCGTATTCGTCTCTTACAACACCGTCACCGGCGGTGAGCTGAGCTTCGGTCCGTTCCTGACGCAGTTTCTCGACCACTACTATCCGTCGGCGCCCAGCGTCGTGGCGGTGTCGCCGGACGCGACGAAAGAGGCGCAGCGAGTCGCGGGTGAGTACGAGTTCAATCGCCGATCCTATACCACGTTCCAGAAGGCGATCGGCCTGGGCGGCGATATTCGGATCGGCGCCGACAGCGGACGCCTCATCATGCATTCGGCGCTCGGCGACTCGCGGCTCGTGCCCGTCGGACCGCTGCTCTATCGCGAGGAGCTCGGCGATGCACTCGTCTCGTTCCAGGCCGACAGCGGCGGTCACATCGTGCGTGGCTTCTTTGGGCCCGCGCCGATGATGACGATGGAGCGTGTGGGCGCTACTCAGTCGGTCATGCTGCACTGGTTCATTCTCGGCATCGGCGCGCTCGTGTTCGTCGGCACGCTGCTCGCCGCGATTGGGCGATTCATCAGGCGCCGATTCGGCGAGGCCCGCCGCGACGACGCGCTGCCCGGGCGTTGGTTCCTCGTCACGGCATCGCTGTTCGAGCTTCTGTTTGTCATCGTGCTGGTGACGGTGCTCAGCAGCTCGCAGGGGCTTCTCAACGGACCTCTCACCGGCCTGAAGGTCGCGTTCGTCCTCCCGGTGTTGGCCGCGCTCTGTGTGCTCGGAGCCTCCTATTTCGCCGCGCGGCAGTGGCGGCTAGGCGCGGGAACGCGAATGGCGCGACTGCGTTTCAGCGCGGCGACGTTCGTCGCGCTTCTCTTCACATGGTCGCTCGCGCAGTGGAACCTGCTGGGGTGGAAACTGTAGGTCGATCCACTCAGCAAGCGGCGGGTCGCGCCGACGGCACCGGCGCGACCTCAACCACGGCGATCGGTGTTCCGGCCATCACCGAGTCGGTCGTCGCCGACTTCTGCGGGACACCGTCGATCGGGTTGATCGGCGCATCCGGGTGTGGCAGATCCATCTCGATGCTCAGGCCGGGCCGGCGACAGATCGAGACGTATACTGTTCCGTTCAGCGCGAACGCTCCGAGCGGTCCGTAGACCCGCCGCAGGTCGTTCCACGTCGCCGTCAGGGGCACTCCGTCGGTCA
>DATMHK010000185.1:0-102335 GCA_035554995.1 Gemmatimonadaceae bacterium | reverse complement strand
GTTCGCGTAGACCCGACCCTTGGCCGCGGTGTCGATGAGGTAGCCGAGGACCGCGCCACTGTGGCCGGCGATGAGGCGATCGGTGTCGAGGAAGGCGACGCGGTCGGCGTCAGCGACGACGAGAAGCTTGCCGTTGCTCGTTAAGGCCATGCCCGCGGGTGAACCGGCGAGTCGCGTCTCGCGCACCAGCGAGAGCGTGCCGTTCGCGCGCCGGTACACGGCGATCCCTGAGGCGTTGTCCGCGCCGCGAGTGATCGAGACGAACACCCAGCATCCGTCCGCACTCGGCAGCGCTTGAAATGGGTTGCCGGGAGTCGAGACGGTAACCGACGCGTCGCGCGACGGCGCGTTGCAGTCTGTCGCTGGCGGCGGAGCCGCCGCGTTGGGAGAGCGACGGCACCCGACCAACGCGATGACCGCCACGATCCAGATCTTCGAGCTGTTCATGCCCGTATAGTAGCGCGACAGGAGTCGCCATCGCGATTGCTCACCGGCAGCGTTGTCCATTCGTCGGCCTCGAATCGCGGCCCGGCGATTGGTCGTTGCCGGGGTGTGGCGCTCGGCCACAGCGTTCGGACATGAAGCTTCGTCTGGTGGCCCTTCTGATCGCGCTGATGACGTCCGGCGCCGCGGCACAGCCGGTTGTCCTGCGCGGCCGCGTCTATACGACTAACGGTGTGCCGGTCGCCGGGGCGAACGTGTTCGTCGTCGGGTCGCTCGATGGCGCGCTAACCGACAGCGTTGGCGCTTTCCGTTTCAGCGCACCGCGATCCGCGTCGCTCACGCTTGCGATCAGGCGTCTCGGCTTTCGCGACCGACAGATCGACATCGTCAATCCGGCGCGTGAGCTCGACGTCATACTCGAGCCGGAGGCGTCTCGCGTCGCCGCAATGAACGTCCAGGCCAGCCGATACGTCGCGGGTGATGAGGCAGGGGCCGCGTTGACGCCGCTCGAGATCGTGACGATCCCCGGCACCGCTGCCGACGTCAACCGCGCCATTCAAAGCCTGCCGGGGGTGCAGCAGGTCGATGAAGGGACAGGGTTGTTTGTTCGCGGGGGGGATTTTACGGAGACGAGAGTGTTCTTGAATGAAGGACTGCTCTTGACGCCCGCGCAAATCCAGAGTCCGGCCGGAACCTTCGTCGGCACGCTCGACCCCTTTCTCCTCGACGGTGTGTATTTCACCTCCGGCGGTTTCGGCGCGCGCTATGGAGACGCACTATCAGCGATCGCGCTGCTCAACACCCGGTCACGTCCGACGCGTCCGGAGCTGACGGTGTCCACCGGACTCGCCGCGATTGGTGCGAACGTCGCCCTGCCCGGACCGGGCGGTACCTCACTCGCACTGGTCGCCGATAGAAACGACCTCACGCCCGTTCTTCGGCTCAACGGAAGCCCGCGCCAGTTCTCGACGCCGCCGCGCGGAGCCGACCGTACGATGAGCCTGCACTGGGACTACCGTCCCACCGCCAAGCTCTCGCTGTTTGCCACCGAACAAACGGGGCGGGTTGCCGCGCTGAACACCACGCCGAGCGTGTCCGATACGTTCGCCACCGCGGGCCGCGAGCGGGCGGTGGTGCTTTCCTGGCGGGACGTCGTCGGTCGGTTCTCGCCCGGAATCGTTCTCTCATCGAGCGCCATCCGCCGAACCGAATCGTTCGGGTCGTATGAGCTCGCGCAGCCCCAACGCCTCGAGCAAGGCGTGATGACATTGGACGTTGCGCTCGGCGATCGGGTCGTCGGACGCGTCGGCGGCGAGACCGGGCGACTGGCGTCGTATATCGACGGTTCCGTTCCGGCGTCGGGCGACGATCAGCGACCAGGCTCGCGCGTACGCCTCTTCGAGGTGGACGAAACGCGCCGGCATCGGGCGACGTTCGCCGAGCTCGATGTGCGTCCCACGGAGGCGAGCCACGCCGTGATCGGTTTTCGGCGCGATTGGTCGGCGTCGGGCGAGGGCGCCACGCTCGATCCGCGAGCCAGCGGCAGCCTCCGGGTGCGCGAGCTGCTCACCGTCACCGGCGCGCTCGGCGTGTATCACCAGACGGTCGATCCGTTGCTCGAGACGCTTGCCGCGGCCGGTGCGTCGCTGCCATCGATGCGAGCCCGCCATGCCATCGTGGGCGTGCAGATCGGTGAGAGCACACCGATGCTGCGTGTTGAGGCCTATCACAAACGATACAGCGACCTTGCGGCGCAGAGTCGCGACTTCATCACGATTGGCGGCGGGAGCGGAACCGCCGGTGGCGTGGACGTGATGGCGCGGGCTCCTCAAGTTGCCGGGGTCTCCACGCGGCTCGTGTACAGCTACGTGCGGAGCGTGCGCACCGATCCCAACTCCGGCGCGCTGGCGCGTGCACCGTTCGACGTGCCGCACAACATCACGTCGGTCTTCTCGCGCAGCTTCGTCAGGTTCATCTCGACGAGCGCGTCGTTCCGCTACGCCTCCGGTCGTCCATACACGCCGGTGATCGGCGCGACGCGCTCGCCCGACTCACCGACGTGGATTCCGCGCTACGGGGCGCCGAACAGCGAGCGGCTTCCCGCGTTCGCACGGGTCGATTTTTCGGCCAGTTGGTATCGGCCGCTCGCGTCGCACGGGCAGTTCGTGGCGTATGTCGCCGTCACAAACGTCCTCGACCGCTCGAACGTCTACGTGCGTCAGTACACGGCGGATTACACGAGCACATACGACGTTCGAAGCATCTTCAACCGCGCCGTCTACTTCGGCGGCGTCCTCACGTTGACAGGAAACTGACGATGCACATGCGCCTTCTCGTGTCCACGATGATTCTGTTCGCGGCCCAGGCGGTGCGCGCGCAGTCCGCTGACGTCGCCCCCCCGCAGGCGAAGCTTGCCGACTCGCTGCGACTCAGCATCGAAGCGGCCGCCGATGCATCCGACGTCGACGCGGCGGACGCCGCGGCCGCGCTCGCCGAGCGAGCGGTCGCGCTCTATCCAAACGACGCTATGTTGCGGCACTATCGCGCGTACGCGCTGTACCGGGCCGGAACCATGGTGTTCGGGCGGTTCGGCTCCGGGCGCGCGCGTCCGTACTTCGACAAGGCACGCGACGTTCTCGAGCAGCTCGTCGAAAAGCCGACGATCCCGGAATCGTACGCGTTGCTCGCGTCCGTGTACGGTATGCAGATCGCGACAGCAAAAATCCAGATGCTGGCCGGCATGCGCCTGGGTTCGAAGTCCAACTCGATGATGGAGCGGGCCGTCACGGCCGGGCCGAACAATCCTCGTGTGTGGGTCATGCGAGGCATAGGCGCACTCAATACGCCGAGCACCTTCGGCGGTGGATTGGACAAAGCCGAAGCGCACCTCAAGCACGCAATCGAGCTCTTTGCCACGGACAAACCCGAGGCGCCGCTTCCCGCCTGGGGTTTGGCGGACGCGCACGTTTGGCTGGGACAGGTGTACGCGCGGCAAAAGAAGCGCGACGCCGCGCGTGCGGAGTTCGAGGCGGCGCGCGACCTCCAGCCGCGCAACGCATGGATTACGCTGACGCTCTTGCCCTCACTCGACAAACTGCCGTAGTTGTTTCGCGTGAAGACTCCTCGAGCCATTGCAGTCTACGCCGCGCTTTGGTCGCCGGTCGCCCTGGGCTTTGCGTTCGCGCTGGCGCTGACCGACCGACTACCGTGGCCGAGCGCGCTCCTGGCGGGAGTGCTCAGCGCTCTACCGGCGGCCGCTCTCGGACTCGGCGTCATCTGGTTGTGCGCGCGGCTGCCATGGCGCGAGACCCCGACGGCGCGGCTCGCCGCCGCGCACGTCGTTGGCGCGGTGGTTTTTTCGTCGCTCTGGTCCGCGGCGATTGTCACAGAGATCTGGAGCGGCGCGCCGCGCGAGGCGGTCAACGGCTTTCTCCAGGCAGGCCTCGCCTGGCAGCTCGTGACGGGGGCGATCGTCTACGCGCTCGTCGTCGGTGTCGTGTACACCCGCGGCGCCATGGACAGTGAGGCGCGACACGCCGCCCTGGCGGAGCGGGCGGAGACGCTTCGCCTCCGAGCCGAGCTCGGTGCGCTTCGGGCGAGGCTCGATCCGCACTTTCTCTTCAACGTATTGCAGACCGTCGGCGCGCTCGCCACCGAGCAGCCGTCAAAAGTCCATACGGCGCTGGAGCATCTCTCGCATTTGCTGCGGCGCCGCATTGACGCGAGCGGTGAAGACGCCGATGGCGTCACGTTCGCCGACGAGCTCACCGACACGCGCGAGTATCTGGCGCTCGAGCGGCTCCGGTTCGGCGATCGATTGCGAGTCAGCGAGGACGTCGATCCGGAGACGCTCCCACTCATGGTCCCGCGTTTTCTCCTTCAACCGCTGGTGGAGAACGCGATTCGACACGGGCTGGCCGGCCGCGCGGACGGGGGAAACCTCGCGATCGCCACGCGAAGAAACGGGACCGGATGGATGCTGAGCGTCGCGGACGACGGCGACGGCGCGGATGCGGCGAGTGTCGGATCGGCGAGCGGGGTTGGTCTTTCCGTGCTTCGCGAGCGGTTGCGGCTTCGCTTCGGTGAAAACGGTGGTGCTGTGGTCGAAACGTCGCCGGGAAGCGGCTTCAAGGTCACGGTGCGATTGCCGGTCTCGCTCGATGAGTGAAGCCGACACGAGGCTCCGCGTCGTCGTGGTGGAAGATGAAGCTGCGCAGCGACGCCAACTTGTCGCGTGGCTCGCGGCTGACGAGTCGATCGACGTCGTCGGCGAGGCAGCCACCGGTTCCGAGGCGGTGAGAGTGATCGACGAACTGCGCCCCGACCTGGTGCTTCTCGACATCGCGTTGCCCGAGCGCGACGGTCTCAACGTGTTGCGCGCGCTGCGGCACCCGACGAGGATCGTGTTCACGACGGCGTTCCGCGACTATGCCATCGAAGCATTCGAGCTCGGCGCGGTGGACTATCTGCTCAAGCCGTTTGGGCCGGAGCGCCTCGCCGCGGCGCTCGCGCGGGCACGGGAGCGATCCACAGGAGCCGTCGATGAATCGGCGGCAGTCCTCGCGCGCGTCGAATCGGTGCGCGACGGCGGCGGTCCGTTGACGCGCCTGTTCGTGCGAGATCGAAACGCGATCGTCCCGATCCCAGTGGAGTCGATCGTGCGACTCGAGGCGGACGGCGATTTCACGGCGGTGATCGCCGGCAATCGCCGGTATCTCGTCGGCATGCCGCTCCAAACACTACATGCACGCATCCGCCGCGACGACTTCGTGCGAGTGCATCGCCAGCACGTCGTGAATCTCGCGTACGCCGCGCGCTTCGTGGCCCACGACGCGGCGCGACTGCGCATCGAGCTCACCACCGGTGGCTCCGTCGTGGCGAGCCGCGCGGGATCGCAGCTATTGAGGAACCTGGTCGGCTGACCGTTCGCGCGAAATGCGCAAGTGGCCGCCAAACTCTGATGCGCGTCGTTACGCCAGGAGTGAGTTCACAACCTTGATCAAGGCAGTACGGAAAGACTCCCGCCGCGCAGGCTTGCGCTGTCACAGGTAGGTGTGCTACCTATGATAGCAAGAGGTTCTACCTATAACCCATAACGATGACTCCAACGCGTAAGGCCGCGCCGGCACAGGACGAGCTCCTCAAGGGGACGCTCGACATGTTGGTGCTCAGGACGCTGACCGTGCAGTCGATGCACGGCTACGCGATCGTGCGCCACATCGAGCGCCTATCGGGCGGCGTCTTCAACATCGAGCACGGATCGCTGTATCCGGCGCTCGAGCGGCTACAGAAAAACGGCCTCGTCGTCGGCAAGTGGGGCGAGTCGCCAACGGGCCGGCGGGCGCGTTACTACACGATCACCGCTGCCGGCCGGCACATGCTGGGAGAAAAGGTGTCCGCGTTCGACCGCGTGCTTGCCGCGATCGACGGCGTGATGAACGGCGTGTAGTCCGGCCGACGGCGACCTGACGATGTCTCTCCTTGCGGCGCTGCGCCATCGAATCCGGACGTTGTTCAGGCCGGGGACCTACGAGCGGGAGCTGCGGGAGGAGATCGACTTTCATCTCGAGCTCGACACCAAGGACCAGGCGATAGATCGACCGGACGGGCCCAGCGAGGCGACCTACGCCGCACGACGACGATTCGGCAATGTCACACGCTACTCCGAGGAGACACGAGAGATGAGCGGATTAGGGTTCTTCGACATGCTGCGCCAGGATGCGCGCTTCGCGCTCCGCACGTTTCGCCAGTCGAAAGGCTTCACGACTGTTGCCGTGACGACGATTGCGCTCGGCATCGGGGCGACGGCGGCAATCTTCAGCGTCGTGGACGCGCTCATTCTGAAGCCGCTGCCGTATCCGGAGGCGGATCGCGTCGTGATGGTCTGGATGGACAATCGCAAGCTTGCCCTGCACGAAGACGTGCATTCCTATCCGAACCTGATGGACCTCAAGGCGCAAAACCGGTCGCTGTCACACCTCAATGCGTATCGCGAGGCCGGGTTCAACCTCACCGGTACCGGAGAGCCGGTGCGGGTGACCGCGGGTGTCATGTCTGCCGAGGCGTTGTCCGCCCTGAGCGCGCGCCCGATCGTCGGGCAACTTTTCACCGCTGAGAACGAGAAGAGCGGGAACGATGCTGTCGTGGTGATCGGCGAAGGGTTGTGGAAGACAAACTTTGCCGGAGACCCGTCCGTGCTCGGCAAACCGATCGAGTTGAACGGGCGGACGCGGACGATCATCGGGGTACTGCCGGCGACGTTCGGCTTCCCGAGCGAGCGGACGCAGTTGTGGGTGCCGCTGGTCGTCCCCGAGAATGCGCGTACGGCTCGCTCGTGGTTTTCATGGTGGGCCGTCGGAAAGCTCAAGCCCGGCGTGTCGCTCGAGCAGGCGCGGGCGGACCTCGGCGCAATCGCGAAACGCCTCGCGGACCAATACCCGACGAATCGCGACTATGGCGTGACGGTGACGCCGCTTCCCGAGCAGGTGGTTGGTCCGACGCTGCGAACGACGCTCTGGGTCATTCTCGGCGCGGTCGCGGCGGTCCTGCTGATCGCGTGCGCGAACGTCGCGAACCTCCTCTTCTCGCGAGCGGCGGTACGGGAGCGCGAGGTGACCGTGCGGATGGCGCTGGGCGCGAGCAACCGCCGTCTCGTTCGGCAATTGCTTACCGAGAGCCTCCTCCTGTCAGCGCTCGGCGGCGTCGCCGGGATCGCGCTCGCGTTCGGCGCGCTCAAAGTTCTGCCCAGGCTCGCGCCGTCGGATCTACCGCGGCTGTCGGCGATACACGTGAATGGAACTGTGTTATTGGTGACGACCGCGGTGACGGTTGTTACGGGATTGCTGTTCGGTCTCGTGCCGGCGGTGCAGACGTCGCGCACGAGACTGAGCGAAACCCTGCGCGAAGGCGGGCGCGGTGGGACTTCGGGTCGCGGGGGACAGCGCGTACGACGGGGCATCGTCGCGGCGCAGCTCGCGCTCGTCGTCGTGCTGTTGACCGGTGCCGGGCTATTGCTCCGCACGTGGGTGACGCTGCAACAGGTCCAGCTTGGATTCTCGGCGAAGAACGAGCTGGCGTTGACGCTCCAGCTGCCGGGCGTGAAGTATCCGCAGCCGGCCCAAGTCGTGTCGTTCTATGAGAGACTTCTCGAGCGCGTTCGTGGACTGGCGGGTGTTGAGAGTGCCGGAACGATCGAGACGATGTTGTTGAGCGCGACACCGAATTCCACCGGCATCACGGCGGAGGGCCGCACGTCCCGGCCGGACGACAAGGAAGTCACGTTCGACGGAATCAGTCCCGGGTTCTTGAACACGATTGGGGCGCGGCTCGTCGCCGGGCGCAACTTTACGGCGAGCGACCGCCAGGGAACAATGCCGGTGGCGATCGTGAACGAGCAGGCGGTGAAGACGTACTTCCCGAACGGCGCCATCGGAAAACGTTTCCGATACGGAACGGGCGGTACGAGCGACACGACCCAGAATCCCTGGGTCACCGTCGTTGGGGTGGTCGCGGACATGCGCCGAATGGGCGTTGACAAAGCCGTACGCGACGAGGCCTTCTTGCCGTTCGCACAAACGGCGTCGTCGCGGCAGCTGGTGGTGATCCGCACGGCCGGCGATCCGTTGTCGTTCGTGGGCCAGGTGCGACGGGTGGTTCGGGAAATCGACCCGGCGCAGCCCATCTCGAATGCGGAGACGATGGAGCAGATGCTGTCGGGTCGCGTGGCAGAGCGCCGATTCAGCATGACGCTGGTGGGGATGTTCGCGGCGCTTGCCCTGTCTTTGGCGCTGATCGGCGCGTACGGCGTGACGTCGTATCTCGTATCGCAGCGCACGCGGGAGATTGGCATCAGGATGGCGCTGGGTGCCGATTCGCAACGCGTTGCCCGGTCAGTGGTCGCTGAAGGATTGCGAGTAGCCGGCGTGGGAGTACTGGCCGGCCTGATCATCGCAATGTTCACGACACGATTAGCGTCGGGTCTGTTATACGGCGTGTCGCCGCGCGACCCGCTGACACTCGGCGCCGTGGCGGTGACGCTCCTCGCCGTGTCAGCGCTCGCGAACTATTTGCCGGCGCGGCGAGCGGCGCGGGTGGATCCGCTCACTGCCCTGCGGCAGGACTAGATGCCGCTGCGATCACGCTCTTGGAGGGGTGTCAAAGAAAACGCTTGACAAGTCGCGACATATGTTGAAAAATCAACATATGTCGAAACCTCGGTTCCCGGATTCCCTGTCGCGCCGAGAGCGCCAGGTCATGCACATCCTTTTCCAACGCGGTGAGGCTACCGTGTCGGACGTGATGGCTGATCTTCCCGACCCGCCGACGTATTCCGCGGTGCGCTCGATTCTCCGGATTCTCAGTGAGAAGAAACTGATCACCCACAAGGAAGATGGGCCGAGGTATGTCTACCTGCCGGCGGTCAGCGCGGATGGCGCCGCCAATGAAGCGCTGAATCAGGTTGTACGAACCTTTTTCGACGGATCTGCCGACGCTGCCGTCACTGCGCTATTGCGGATGTCGGACGCGGATCTCACTCCAAGTGAGATCGCCAGACTGCGGGAACGGATTAGAAAGGCTCGCGTCAGCGGGAGATGATATGGCGGACTCGTTAACGTTCCTCGTCTGGTTGGGCAAGCTCACGGCGCTCCCGATAATCGCGATGGGCGTGGCGGTTGGCCTCCGGCGTGCGCCGGCAAGCGCGCGTTACGTGGTATGGTTCGCCACGCTCGTCGCATTGCTCTTGGTGCCGCCTGTGTCCATCTGGTCGCCGCTTCCCGTGCGGGTACTGCCGAGTGACGCGTCGTCTGGGCGGGGGATCACCTTGCAGCGGTTGGAAACCGGCTCACCGAAGCGCGACGCGGTCGAACCGATTCGCGAAGCGGGCAATCCTTCTCCATCACATCCCCCGCCGGCGAAGCAGGCGACGTCAGTGCCGACGATCCTGCTGCTCACGTGGATTGGAATCGTGACGATCGTGCTCGCATGGATTGCCATCGGCGCGACCGCCGTGCGTCGTATCGTGGCTGGCGCGCGCACGCTGAACGAGTCCTCCTGGCTCGACCCGCTGTATGAGGCGGCCGATCGCCTGGGGCTCGAAGCTGCCCCGCGTCTGATGATGGCGTCGAACATCGAGATGCCGTTCGCGTGCGGTCTTCTGCGGCCAACCATCGTCGTGCCGGCGAGCGCCGAGCAGTGGAACGAAGATCGTCGTCGCGTCGTCCTGTTGCACGAGTTGGCGCACATCAGGCGGCGCGATCTCGTGGGGCACACGATTGGCCGAATCGTCTGTGCGTTCTACTGGTTCCATCCGCTCGTCTGGTCCGCGGCGAGGCAGCTCCGTGCGGAAAGCGAGCGTGCGTGCGATGATCTCGTTCTCGACTGTGGTGCGCGCGCCAGCGATTATGCCGACCATCTGCTCGACATCGTGATGCGTGTCGGAAATCGGAGCGCGCCCGCGACGGTGCTGCCAATGGCGAACAAGCGCGAATTCGAAGGTCGGCTGCTCGCGATTCTGGATCCGGGCGTGAGGCGTGCGGCTCCACGCCGGGGCCAGACGCTCATGCTCGCGCTCGGGCTCGGCGCCGTCGCGTTTTCGATCGCCGCCGTTGCTCCCGCACGGCGGCAGCCGCCCGTGCGGCAAGCCGTTGCACCGCAGAACCAAAGCCGCGATACGACGAACGCAGCCACGACATCCGTGGCGAAATTGCCGAAGATGTCGGTGTCGAAGCCGACCACGACTGAGGCAGCAGCGCCGACGGCTTCGTCTTCGCCGGCGACAATGCCGAGCAACGAAACGGAGGCACCCCAGCACCGTCAATCCGCCGAACCGGATACGGCGTTGCTCGCGAACCTTCTCCGAAGCGACAACAGCGCCGAGGTTCGGCGGGCCGCGGCCTGGGCGCTACGCGATCGACGCGAGGGAGTTCCTCTCTTGCTCGAGCGGCTTCGCGTCGATGCGAGCGACCGCGTGCGCGAGATGTCCGCATGGGCTCTTGCAGATTTCATGTCGGACAACGTGGCGTCCTCGCTCACAAACTCCCTGCTCAAGGACAGCAGCCCGTACGTCCGAGGAACCGCGGCGTGGGCGCTCGGACATTTGCAGGACGCGCCACAAACAGCCGCGTTGGAAGCGGCGCTCGCCGATGCGGATTGGCAGGTTCGCCAGAAGGCCCTATGGGCGCTCGCGGAGTCGCACCTCGAGACGGCGCCAGCGCGAGTGATCGAGCTGCTACGCGACGACGCCTCGGAGGTACGTACGATGGCGGCGTGGCTTCTGGCCGGGATATCGGACAAGTCGTCGCTATCGGAGCTGCGCGTCGCGTTCGATGTGGAGCGCGATAATGAGGCTCAGAAGGCCGAGTTTATTGCACTCGTAGTTCTCGGCGGCGGCTCGAAGGAAGTGGTGGACCGGGCACTCGCGTCGGAGAACGCGAGTCTGCGCGCGATGGCCGTGCGACTGATGGCAGGGCAGGCCCCGTACAACCCGCCGCGGCCCTGGCCGGACTCCCGAGCGAGACCGTAACGACCGATACAACGCCAGTTTTGCCGAACGAGCGACCAACGTCCGTCATAGTGCTGAAAAATCAACATCAAGAAGCAATTTCTAGCCAACGGAGAACTTTGAGATGATCCGGTCATCAATGGCGGGCCTCCTGCTCGCTCATTCCGTCGCCACATCAGGCGCACTGGCACAAGCGATCGACAGCGCACGAGTGCGAACCGTGTACGATGCCGTTGTGGCGCGCCGCAATGAGATCGAGCGATCGAATGGCCGATTCGCCGACGTCGACGGCATCCGAATTCACTACCTCGAGTGGGGCACGGCGAACGGTGTTCCACTCGTCTGGATACCCGGGACGTCGAGCACCGCATACGAACTGCGCTCAGTCGCGCCTCAACTCGTCCAAGCAGGCTACCGCGTCATCGCCGTCGAAAGTCGTGGCAGCGGCCAGACCCGCGTGACGGACTACGAGTTTTCCATTCAGAACATCGCCGACGACTTGGTCGCACTGCTCGATCATCTTCAGATTCGCACGGCCGTGTTCGGAGGTGCCTCAATGGGCGGGTTCATCGCCGCCGCCGTATACGACCAACACCCTGACCGCGTGCGCGGACTGCTCATGGCCGACGGCGGCACGTGGTCGCAACAGTGGATTTTCGACCACACCGATCCGGAGCTATCGCGGAAGCGCATGGAGTGGGACGAGATGCCGCCTGACATCTCAGGAGCGTCGGAGTTCGCCGTGTTTCTGCAAATGGCCGGCGGGCGAATCTCGCAGTCCTCAAACACGGCCGCATCGATCGAATCCTTGCTGGACCTGCTTGTCCGAATCAATCCGGCCGGCAACGGGCGGTGGGCCTTTCTTCCGCGATTTACAGAGATGGTGGGGACGACGCAATCAAATATTGCCGGCATTACGCGTCCCACCACGCTGCCGCTTCTTCAGTGGAGCCAGCATGCGCTCATCCCACTGGTCGTCTTTCGGCGCTTGAACGTTCCAATGATGATCCTCGATCCCCAGGAGCCAAATGACTTTTGGCCGGTGACCGATCAAAACGAGCGATTGGCCCGAGCGCATCCGTCGCTGGTGATTCACCGGGTCTATCCCGCAACGAACAATGTGGCCCAGAGACCCGACTGGCTCGTGCGTGATGCGCTCGAGCTGCTCAGCCGCGTACGTGAGGGAAAGTCTCGTTGAGGCAATTGTCATAAAGCGACTGGAGACTCGACATGTTGTTCGTCCAGGATCTTGCCTTCGCGGCGCGCGTGAATTGGAAGCGACCCGCATTCTCGCTTCTCGTGATCGCCACGCTGGCCATCGGGATCGGTGCGACCAGCGCCATGTTCAGCATCGTGAACGCCGTGCTCTTGCGACCTCTCCCATTCCCTCGCTCGGAGCGGCTGGTCTATGCGTTTGGCGCGTTCAGCGGCGGTAACCAGGCATCGATATCAGGGCCGGATTTCCTTGACTACCGCGCGCAGACGAAAGCGATCGCGTCGTTCGCGGCGCGCAACGCATTTGCTATCGCCGTGCTGAGCGGGAACGGCGGCGATGATCCGGAACGCGTCTCGGCGCCACGTGTGACTGCGAACTTCTTCAGCACGCTCGGCGTGCGGCCGTTGCTGGGGCGCGGCTTCCTCGCCGAAGAGGAGATCGGCGAACACAACGTCGTGGTGCTGTCTTACGCCGTTTGGCAGCGGCGGTTCGGCGGCGACCAACACGTCGTTGGAACCACGACGTCGATCGACGGACGGCCCTTCATGATCGTCGGGGTGATGCCGCAAGTGATTGGCCGCGTCCTGAGCGATCAAATCTGGATGCCGATGCCATTCCATACACCCGAGCTCTCGGCTCGGGGCGCCCATTCGATGCGAGGTCTCGCACGGTTGAGCGAGGGGGTCACGCTCGCGCAGGCACAAGTCGAACTGGACGCGATCGCGCGGCGGCTCGAGGCTGCGTATCCGGAAAACGCCTCGTGGCACCTTCGTCTCGTTCCTTATCGGGACGTCGTTGTCGGCGACAGCGGGCCGATGCTGTTCATTCTTCTCGGCGCCGTCGGGCTCGTGCTGCTCGTGGCCTGTGCCAACGTCGCCAGCCTGATGCTCGCGCGCGCGACGTCGCGCCAGTCCGAGATCGCAGTACGCACGGCGTTGGGAGCATCGAGGAGCCGAATCGTGCGGCAGCTTCTGACCGAGAGTGCGTTGCTCGGCACGGCGGCCGGGTTGCTCGGGCTCGTACTGGCCGTTGTGCTCGTGCGGGGGGCACGCAGCTTCGCCTCCGACGCGTTACCGCGCACCGCGGAAATTCATGTCGATGCCGTTGCAGTCGCGTTCACAATGGCGGTCGCCGTGCTGACGGGCATCATGTTCGGGTTGGCGCCGGCGCTTCACGCGACGCGGCAGGACCTTGCGTCGTCGATGCGGAGTCTCGGTGGCTCGACGGGCGCGCGGCATGCCCTTCGGTTGCGCGACGCCCTCGTCGTCGCGCAAGTGGGGTTGTCGCTCGTCTTGCTGGTCGGCGCCGGCCTCCTGCTGCGGAGACTCTGGGAGGTGCAGCGCGTCGAGCCGGGGTTCGATTCTCGCGGCGTGGTCACGGCGCAAATCTCGTTGCCCATGGACCGCGTACGCTCGCGCGAAGACGCCGAACGCTTCTGGACCGCCTTTCTCGAGCGGGTAAAGGCGATCCCCGGCGTGCAACACGCCGTTGCCGCGAACATTTTGCCGCTCTCCGGTCTCGGCGACACATACTATTACATCGAGGGGCACCCGCCCGCGTCAGCCTCGGACAAGCGTTCCGCGCTCATCAATATTTCGACTGACGATTATTTCGCGACGTTGCGAATCCCGATCGTCGAAGGGCGTGCGCTCGTTTCCGATGATCGAGCTGCCGGCGAGGCGAGCGCGGCGAGCGGTTCGATCGTCATCAGTCGAAGTATTGCCCAACGCCTGTTCCCGCGAGGCGGCGCAGTTGGCTCCCGTCTGGTCGTGGAGTTGGAGCGGCCATTTCACGTCGAAATCGTCGGCGTTGCCGGCGATGTACGCGCGTTCGGCCAGGAGTCGCCAGAAGCGGACATCATCTATCTATCGTTCCGGCAGCTCGCGGCCGATCACATCTATGGCACCGGGCGAAACATGAGGCTGGCCGTTCGAAGCGAGTCCGAGGGATTGGAGGTGGTAGGAGCCATTCGTGGCGCACTCCGGACGGTCATGCCGGGAGTCCCACTCGCCAACGTCTCGTCGATGGATCGGCTTCTGAGCGACGCCATTGCGTCATCGGCGTTCCGGAGTCGATTGCTTGCCGCCTTCGCGCTCATCGCGTTGATGCTGGCCGTCATAGGCCTCTATGGTATCCTCGCGTACACGGTGACACAGCGGACGCGCGAGTTTGGTGTGCGTTTCGCGCTCGGCGCCCGTGGGGGCGAGGTCGTCCGGCTGGTTGTTGCGCGCGGCATGCGGCTCGTCGTCGTCGGCCTCGCGTTCGGCATGCTCGGTGCGATCGCCGCGAGCCGGCTGCTGCGGAGCCAGCTCGAAGGGGTCAACGCGACCGACCCAACCGTGTTCCTGGCGGTCATCACGCTGCTCGCCGGCGCGGGCTTGGCCGCATGCGTAGTCCCGGCGAGGCGGGCGACGCGCATCTCGCCGATAACGGCGTTGCGTGACGGCTGACGTGTCTACGAGCTTCAACCCTTTCGCCATTGCGACTGTCTATATTACCGACAATGTCGATTAAACATGCTCGCTGAGCTCGAACAGGCCGTGTTGCTCGCCACCCTCCGCCTCGACGGCGAGGGGTATGGGCTGACCATTCGTGACGAGATCGCCCGGGCAACGGGCCGTGATCTGGCGATCGGCACGATTCACAAAACGCTGACGCGGCTCGAGGTAAAGGAACTGGTGGCGTCGCGAATGGGAGCGGCGTCGCCGCACCGTGGTGGGCGGGCCAAGCGACACTACGCCGTGACGGCTCTGGGTGTGCGCGAGCTCAAGGCGACATTGCGCAGCATTCAACGGCTCGCGGCTGGGTTGAGGCTGGGGTTCGATCCGCCATGAGCCGCGTCCCGCGCATACCGGTGGCGATTCTCGAGGCGTTGCTGCCGGAAGAATCGCGAGAAGTGGTCATCGGCGACCTCGTCGAGGAATATCTCGAGCTGGAACGGAGGCATCCCCTTCGCGCCCGTTGGCGATTGTGGCGCGAGGCGGTCGGCGCCGCGGTGTCGCTGCAACTGTTGCCGACGCGCGTTCCGGCTTTCACGCCCTATACCATGGAGTCTCTCGTGCAAACCATCGTTGGAGATCTACGACAAGCTTTTCGCGTACTCGGCCGAGCGCGCGGGTTCACGGCGCTGTGTGTGCTGACGCTTGGCGTCGCGATCGGGGCCACGACGGCGATCTTCAGTGTGGTGAACCCGGTGTTGATTCGGGGTCTTCCGTTTCCGCATCCGGAGCGGCTCGTGGCGGCGTACGAGCGCGGCGCCGACGGCTCGCGGAATGAGCGGATGGGGTGGGAGACGTTCGCGGACGTTCGGCGAGCGTCGAAGTCGATCGAATCGGCGGCACCGGTTGGGAGCTGGGAAGCGACCATCTTTGGAGAACGCGACGCCGAGCGTGTAAGCGGCGAACGCGTTGGTTGGCAATACTTCAAGACGCTCGGCACGCACCCGATGCTGGGTCGTGATTTCGTCGCGGAAGACGACACGCCGGATGGGAGTGGCGTGGTCATTCTGAGTTACGCCCTGTGGCGACGGCGATATGGGGGCGACTCGTCGATTCTGGGGCGCGTGATCGACGTGAACGGCATCAAGCGCACGGTGATTGGCGTGATGCCGTCGTCGTTCGAGAATGCGACACTGCGCGAAGCGCAGATGTGGCGGCCGCTCGGGTACGTCCTTGGCGGCGCCTCGAGCTGTCGGACGTGCCGGCATCTGACGAATGTCGTGCGACTGAAGCCTGGTGTATCGGTGGAACGGGCATCGCGGGAGATCGATCTGATCTTCGCGCAGCTCGCGGCGTCACACCCGAAGGAGTATGCCGGCGGCGGCGGCGGCGTGGTCGGACTACAGGAGCGTGTGACGCAGAGCGTGCGGCCGGTGCTGCTGACGTTGTTCGGCGCGGTGCTATTGGTCCTGCTGATCGCCGCGGCAAATGTGGCGAACCTGCAGCTGGCGCGAGCGTTTCGACGTCAGGAGGAATTCGCGGTTCGCATGGCGCTTGGCGCGGGCCGCTCGCGGTTGACGCAGCAGTTGGCGGCAGAAGGCCTGGTCCTGGCGCTCGCGGGCGGAGCGGCCGGTGTGGCGTTCGCGGCGGCGCTGCTGCCGGCGCTCGCCTCACGGCTACCGGCGAATGTGCCTCGTGCAGAATCGATCGCGCTCGATTGGAGAGCGCTGGCGTTTGCCGTGGTTATCTCAGTTGGCGTCGGAGTGGCTATTGGCCTCGTGCCGGCGGTCCAGCTAGGCGGTCGGGGGATGTTCGATTCCTTGCGCGGGGGACGACGCACCGTCGGTGCGGCGTCGCGCCGCACGCGCGCCGCGTTCGTCGTCAGCGAGATGGCGCTGGCGCTGATGCTCGTCACCGGCGTCGCGCTGCTTGGGCGAAGCCTCACGAAATTGCTCGGCGTGAATCCGGGGTTCGATGGGTCGCACCTCGTGGTCATGCCGGTACGCGCCGGGGGTGTCACGTATCAGGCGCCGGGAACGACGCTGCAGAATCACGATCGCATTCGCGATGCGGTTGCGGCGGTGCCCGGAGTGTTGAGTGTCTCGCTTTCGACGGAGATTCCGTTGACGGCCAACGTGGATCGGTATGGTGTGCAAGCGCAAGACAAGCCGCTGGACCATCCGGAGCTGGCACCGTCCGCCGACCGGTACACGGTGAGTCCCGATTTCATTCGCACGATGCGAATACCGATGCTCCGCGGACGGGATTTCTCGCCGGCGGAGACACGCGATTCGAGCATTCACGTAGCGATCGTGAGCGCGGATCTGGCGAACAAGCTCTGGCCGGGTGAGGATGCCATCGGGCGGCAAATCCGGTTGTCCGACGCGAAGCGACCGTGGTGGAGGGTGATCGGCGTCGCCGGAAACGTGAGACACATGGGGCTGGACGAAGTGGTGAGCCTGCAGGTGTACGTTCCGGAGCGCGCGTGGTGGGACGAGGAGTCGGACATGATGTTGGTGGCGCGGACGGCGGGCGATGCGAAGCGCGTGGCAAGCGCGGTGCGTGCGGCGGTACGGTCAGTGGACCCGCGACAGCCGATCGCGACGCCGTCGACGATGGACGAGATTGTCGACTTGTCGACCGCTCAGCGGCGGGTGGCCCTGACCGTGTTCGCGTTCTTCTCAGCGATCGCGCTGCTCCTGGCGATGGGGGGCGTGTACGGAGTGATGTCGGGGGCCGTGACGGAGCGCATGCGAGAGTTCGGGCTGCGGGCGGCGCTGGGCGCGAATCCGTCGGGGATCCTGAGGTTGGTGCTGCGTGACGGGCTTTCGCTCGCTCTCGTTGGGCTGGCGATTGGCGGGGCGGGAGCAGTGCTGTTGGGGCGGTACCTCGGGTCACTTCTCTACGCCGTGGAACCGCGGGATCCCGTGACCTTAGGGTTGGCGGGCGTAGTGGTGGTGTCGACGTCGTTGTTGGCCTGCGTTGTTCCGGCGCGCCGGGCAGCGCGAGTGGATCCGATGACAGCTCTGCGGAGCGATTAGGCGTCCGGCTGTGAGGTCTTGACGACTACGGGCGGGATAGGTAGACATCTTCATACCAAGACATCTGCCTATGCCAGACACCCCCGTTCGCGGCGACCTGCTCGCCGGCTCTCTCGACATGCTCATCCTGCGTACCCTCACTCTGGGACGCGCCCACGGGTACGCGGTGGCGCGTCACATCGAGTCGCTCTCGAATGACGTTCTCCGCGTCGAGCAGGGGTCGCTCTACCCGGCGCTCGACCGCCTGCTGCGCAAGGGATGGGTCACCGCCGAATGGCGAAAGTCTCCCACGGGACGGAACGCGCGTTACTACACGATCACTCGTAGCGGGCGAAAGCAGCTCGAGGCGCGAGCGGCCGAGCACAAACGCGTCATGGCGGCAATCGCGCGCGTGATGGAACAGACCTGAGGCCGAGGAGCTCATGTCGCTCATCGACGCGATGCGTCATCGATTGCGCACTTGGTTTGGCCGTGAAGCGTTGGCGCGCGAGATGGAAGAAGAAGTGCGCCTCCACGCGGAGCTCGACACCTTATACCGTACGGGCCAGCTCTCGACTGACGAGTTGCTCGATGCCCGCCGGCGCCTCGGCAACCGCACGCAGCTCGGCGAAACGCGGCGGAGTGCCGCTGGCCTGGCGTCGTGGGACCGGTGGTCGCAGGACTTGACGTACTCCGTGCGCCAGCTTCGACGTTCGCCGGCCTACAGCGCCGGCGTGATTCTCACGCTGGCGCTAGGGATTGGCGCCAACAGCACCATGTTCGCCGTGATCGACCGGATCATGTTGCGCGCTCCGGCCGGGATCACAGATCCGGATCGTGTCGTCCAGATCCGGTGGTTGCGCCAGCGCAAGACGGGCCCGGACACCGCTGCCGTAATGTCCTACCCGTCGTTCGCCGAGTTCCGCGCAATGACGGACGTGTTCAGCGGTGTCGCCGCGTTTCGTGGGCCGATGGACGCGGCGATTGACCGCGGGGCACGCGCGTCGACGGCGCGTACGACCGTAGTGAGTGGCGACTATTTCGGAACACTTGGTGCGCACGCCGCAATCGGACGCGAGTTCAGCGCGGAAGAGACCGACGAGCGGATTGGCCGATACGTGGCTGTGATCAGCAACGGCTATTGGCAGCGGCGATTCGGCGGTGCGACGGACGTGATTGGGCGAAAGCTCGTCGTGGCCGGGTTTACGTACGACGTAGTCGGGGTCATGCCACCGACCTTTACGGGTCATGACCTGGCGGCGACGGACGTCTGGCTGCCCATGGCGGCCGCACCCACGCTGCGTTACGGGGCCCCCGAGACCTGGGCGTCCGATCGCCGGACATTTTGGCTCAGTGTCGTCGCGCGGCTGAAGCCAGGCTTGGCGCCGGAGGCGGCGCGGACGAGAGCAGAACGCGGCTGGACCGCGTGGAACATCCAACCCGAAGACGCAACGGCAAGGCCGCCGCAGCCGGTTTTCATTTCAATGATTGCCAGTCGAAGCGCGGCGCGACCCGAGTATCGCGTGGCGAAACTGGTCGGCTTCGTTTCGGTACTGCTGCTCGTCGTCACGTGCGCTAACGTCGCCAATCTACTTCTTGCTCGGTCGTTGTCGCGCCGCCGCGAAATCGCTGTCCGGCTCGCGCTCGGTGTGAGTCGTGGGCGTCTCATGACACTCATGCTGATCGAGGCGCTGGTGCTCGCATTGTGCGGCGGTATCGCCGCCCTGCTCGTCGCGCGGTGGAGCATACCGATAGTGCGCGCCACCCTGTTCGCGGGGACGTCGCTTGGCGAATGGCCACTTGATGTCCGCATCGTAGGCTTTACGACGTTGGTGGCGGTGATCGCCGGGCTCCTGGCCGCGGCTGTGCCCGCGCTGCAAGCGAGCAATCCTCGCCTGATCGAAAACCTCAAGTTGGGCGGACGCGACGGGGCGCTGCATCGGTCGCGGACGCGAACGGTACTCGTGGTAACACAAGGCGCACTCTGTGTTGCCCTGCTCGCGGGCATGGGACTCTTCGTGCGAAGCTTGCAGCGCATTGGCGCGCAGCATCTCGGACTCGACATGGCCCGCGTTGTGGTGGTAGGGTTCGACGCTTGGCGGGGGCAGATGACACCGGCGGAAGTCGTCGACGCGTACGTCGAGATGCGGCGGCGAGCGATGGGGATACCGGGGGTGGAGAGCGCGAGCCTCAGTGTCGGGGTGCCGCTGCGGAGCCAGTACAGTTACCCAATCGTGGTCAACGGGAGCGACTCCATTCCAGGCCTACCCCGCGGAACGACACCGTATATCTACGCGGTGACGCCTGAGTTCTTTCGGACGATGGGCACCCGAATCGTGTTGGGGCGCGGGCTTGTGGAGACCGACAATGCGACGGCGCAGCCTGTGGCGGTTGTCAGCGAGTACATGGCGAAGCGGATCTGGCCGGGCGTCTCGCCGCTTGGCAAGTGTTTCAAGATCAAAATTTTGCGACCGACACCGGATTGCATCTCAGTCGTCGGTGTGGCGGAAGACAGCCGCCGACTAGGACTCGTTGAGGAGGAGCCGGCGATCCAGTATTACATGACGTTGGATCAATCGCCGTTGCAGCATTACCAAACCTCGCTTCTCGTGCGCGCGTTATCACCGGAAGCGATGAGGAGCGATCTCCAAAAAGTTGCGCAGGCGACACGGCCGAACCTACCCTATGTTGAAGTGCAACTTCTAGAGGATTTGGTGGCTCGCGAGCTGCGACCGTGGCGCCTAGGTGCACGAATGTTCGGACTGCTGGGGGCGCTGGCGCTCGTCGTTGCCGCGGTTGGTGCGTACAGCGTAACTCAGTTCACGGTGTCCCAGCGCCGACAGGAAGTGAGTATCCGAGTCGCGCTTGGTGCACGCGGATCGGAAATCGTTTCGCTGGTTGTTCGCCAAGCGCTCGTCGTGTCACTCGTGTCTTGTCTGGTCGGCGGCTTGTTCGTGGTCCTGACAACGCCGAGGTACTCGGTGAGCGGCGTGTCCTTTCCCGGGTCGGGCCGCGTCTTGTGCGCGATCACCAGGTTCACCGCGGGCAGCACGGTGATGAACTGACCGATCGCGCCTTGCACGGTGTAGGCGCCGCGAAACGGTCCGGTCGCGGCTGCACCGTCCCAAACCCACCATATATAGCCGTAGCCGAACGGACCCACTCGGTGGTAGTTGGGGTGCATCTCCGTCACCCGGGTGGCCGGCTTCGTTGTGAGCGCCACCCAATCCCGCGGAACGAGTTGGCAGCCTTTCCAGTTGCCCCCGCGCAGCATGAGATACCCAAGGCGCGCCATGTCGCGCGTCGAGAGGAACATGTGGTAGGCGAGGTGCACCGAGCGCGTCGTATCTCCCATCTTCCGCTGCGCGGCTCGATCGAAGTCCTCCATGCCAATCGGACGCGCGAGGTCGCTCTCGAGCGCGTCGTAGATGTTGCGACCGGATTCGACGCGACGTGATAGAGGCCCGAGCGTGCGGTGAGCAGATCGCGGATCGTTGCTTCGCGCTCTTGCGGTGTGAGCCCACCGATGTCGTCGATGCCCATTTGCGCCAGACTCTTATCGAGTCGAACGGTTCCTTTCGCGACGTACGTCCCGAAGAGCATTGAGAGGACGCTCTTTCGCGCCGAGGCGAGATAGCTCAACGAGCGGACGTCGCCGTACTCGAGCAGCACGCGTCCATCCACCACCGCCACGAAGCCGGTGGTGGCGAGTCGAGCAAGCCTCGCGCGCGCGCTGTCGAGATCCTTGCTGGCCTAACCGGCCGAGTCGGGGTTCGCGATCCGTTCCCAGGATGCGCCGGGGTAGACCGCGGTGGCGGAACGTTGCGCCGAGGCTGAGCTGAACGCGGCGACTAAGACGATCAGGCGCGCAAGAATCCGCATGGACTACTCCGCGCGCATGGCGATGATGGGGTCGATGCGCAGCGCCCGTCGCGCCGGCAGGTAGCTCGACAACACCGCGATCAACACCAACACGGCGGCGCTCGCGACGAACGTGAGGCCGTCAAGCGGATCAGTGTCAAAAAGCAGCGCGCGAATCACTCGCGTGAGCGCGAATGCGCCCACGAGGCCGATCACGACGCCGAGGGCGGCCAGGCGCACCGCCTGGCCGACGATGAGACCGATCATGTTCGACGACGTCGCGCCGATGGCGATGCGAATTCCCATCTCGCGTTTGCGCTGGATCACGGAGTACTGAAGCACGCCGTACACGCCGGTTGCCGCGAGCGATAGCGCCAACGCTGCGAACAGGCCGAGTAGTAAGGTGTTGAACCTTCTCGTTTCGATCGTCTGGCCGACTATCGTGTCCATCGGGCGGATGTTGAGGACGACGAGCTTGGGATCGACGCCACGGACGGCTGTCCTGATGGATGCCGCGATGCTCGCCGGCGCGATGCGAGTTCGCACGACGTACGACAGCCCGCGATACATGCTCACGTTCACGCCCGTGTCCTGTTGGAAGACGGCATGATACACAACGTTAGACGGCTCTTCATCGAGGGTCGTGTGCTTCACGTCGGCGACTACGCCGATGATCTCCGACAACGGGCCGGGCGAATCGCGCGGTCCCCATTTGAACTGGCGGCCGATCGGATTCCCGTTTCCATAGTACTTGCGCGCCATCGTTTCGTTGATGACCACCGCGTTGGGCGATGACTTCGTGTCGCGGTCGTTGAAGAGGCGGCCGGCGCGGAGTGGAATGCGCATGGCCTCGAAGTAGCCCGGAAGAACCAGCGTGTTGGTGGCGACCGGCAGTTGCGATTGCGGCGGACCTTCCGGTGTGAAGACAATCAACCAGTCACCCTGCATCGGCAGGCCGGACGCCGCGCTTGCCGACGTCACGCCAGGAATCTCCCGTAAGCGCTGTACTATCTGCTGCTCGGTAAGTTTGATGCGGTCCACGTCGGTGTAGGCCGCGGCGGGGAGGCTGGTGAAGAACGTCACCAGGTTCTCGGGTTCGAAGCCTGGATTCACCGCACGCACCCGGGCGAGGCTCCGCAGCATGAGTCCCGCACCAATGGTGAGCACGAGCGCGAAGGCGACCTCGCTCACGATGAGCACGCGCCGCCCCTCCTGGCGTGTGCGGTTTGCCGTAGCCGACCGTTCGGCCCGCAGTGCTTGTTCCGCGTCGGACGGACGGCCGCGCAAGCCGGGAAGTATCGAAAAGACCAATGCCGTGAGGATCGTGACTCCGCCGGTGAAAGCGAGCACACGCGCATCGAGCGACACGTCGAACGACGAATAGAAGTTGCCCGGTGCGAGGGCGACGAGCGCGCGCGTCCCCCAGTGCGCCGCGATGAGCCCGAGTGCTGATCCCGCCGCGAGGAGCAGCAACGCCTCGGCGAGGAATTGCTGCGTGAGCCGGCCGCGCGTAGCCCCGAGGGCTTTGCGAATTGCTATCTCACGCTTGCGCGCCGACGCGCGGGCGACGAACAAGCTCGCGACGTTGATGCAAGCAATCAGCAGCACGAACCCGACTGCTCCGAGAAGCACGAGCAACGGGCGACGCGACTCTCCAATCGCGGTGGCGCGCATGCTCTTCACATGAATGAGGAGATTGCCGCCTCTGCTTTGCGATTTGCCCCAGCTCTCCGGATAGCGCCGCGGCATCTGACGCGCAATTTCAGCGAGCGCCGCCTCGGCGCGCTCCATGGAGACGCCGTTTTGGAGACGCCCAAGAGCAACCGCGCCAAAATTGTCGGCGCGCTGGGCCAACACCCCCGGGGTGAATCGAAATGGGAAGAAGATGTCGGCGACGGGGATGCCAAGGCCCGGCAGCGGGAAGGCGAATCCGGCCGGCATGATACCCACGACTTCCGCCGTGGCGCCGGTGGAGAAGGTGATCTGCTTGCCGATCATCGCGCGATCGGCGCCGTACCGGCGGCGCCAGAGGCCGTCGCTGATCACAACCACGAACGGTGCGCTGGACGCCGTATCGGCGTCGATGAACACGCGACCAACCGCCGAAGTGACACGAAGGACTTTGAACGTCGACGGTGTGAGGGCCGCGCCAGGAATAACTTCGGCCTCGCCGTTAATCATGAGAGTCGCGTCGCGCCTGCGAACGAGTGCGAGCGTCTGAAATGCACGACCTTCCGTTTCCTTGTAGTCGAGGAGGTCTGGTGCCGAGATGGAGCTGATGTCGGCGGCGAGTTTCGTGACTCCTTCGGTCACTACCACGAGCTTGTCGGAATCGGGGAAGGGGAGCGGTCGAAAGAGCACCGCGTTGACGACCGAGAAAATGGAGGTGTTGGCGCCGACGCCGAGCGCGAAGCAGAGGAGCGCGGCGATGGTGAGCGGCAGGTTGCGGCCGAGCTGGCGCGCGCCAAAGCGGATGTCGCCGATGATCGAGTGGATGACGTCGGACATGGTGCGTCTCCGTTGTTCCTGTTGTTCGATGGCGAGCGTTTCGCCGCGATAGCGCGAGAGATCGCCGAGTCGCTCGAGCGTGGCGTCGCGTGCGGCGTCGGCATCCATGCCGGCCGCGATGTATTCGTCGACGCGCGCCTGGAAGTGAAAGGCGAGCTCGTCGTCGACGTCGCGGACGGGCCGCGGGCCGAAGAAGGCGAGATAGCGTCGCCAGCGCGAGTCGAGGCGCGGCGTCATTTGGCCCACCCGGGGCGATCGGCCGACGTCATGACGGTAGTGACGGCCTTTGTAAAGCTGGACCAGGTGGACGCTTCACTCGCCAAGGCTTCGCGACCCTTGGCGGTGATCTCGTAATACTTCGCGCGGCGGTTGTTGCGCGAGAGTCCCCACGAGGACTTGAGAAGCTTGCGCTTCTCGAGGCGGTGAAGCGCCGGGTAGAGCGAGCCCTCTTCGACTCGCAGGACGTCGCCGGTGACGTCCTGGATCCATCGCGCGACGTCGTAACCGTGGGCCGGTCCCCAGGACAGCGTCTTGAGGACGAGGAGGTCGAGCGTGCCCTGGAGGAGGTCGAGCGAGGTGCTCACCGCATCTCCCATAGAATGTCTCTGGGAATATGGGAGCGACCCCTAGAATGTCAATGGGGACGTCGGCGGCGACGCGACAACGCCGCCGACGCCAGTTACCGCTACTCCGATCTCAAGGCGATTTGCGGGTCTACTCGCGCCGCTCGCCGCGCCGGAAGCGCGCTCGCGGCTGCGGCAACGCCGAGGAGCACGAGCGGAACCGCGATGAAGACGAGAGGATCGTAGGCGCTCACGCCGTAAAGTTGCGACGCGATCCATCGCGTAATGCCGGCCGCCGCGAACAACCCGACCACGAGACCAATGCCGACGAGGCGCAGACCCTGGCCCATGACCGAACCGAGCACGCGGTTGTTCGTCGCGCCGAGGGCAAGGCGAATACCGATCTCGCGACGACGCATGCTGACGACGAACGCGAGCACGCCGTACAAGCCGACGACGGTGAGCACGAGCGCCGCGACGCCGAAGACGGTGAGGACGGAGGAGGCAAACCGGCTGCTCGCCGTCTGCTGGTCAACGAGAGACTCGAGCGGCTGAATGCCGAAGAGCGCGATCGATGGATCGATCGTCGCGATCTCTCGTCGGACCGCCCTCACGACGACCTCGGTCGGCGCGCTCGATCGTAGGGCGATGTCGAACCCGCCCAACGGGCGCTGCGCCATTGGGAAGTAGACATCGGGCTCCGTGGTCGCGAGCGGCGTGGTGAGGTCGCGATAGCGCACGTCGCCGACGACGCCGACGACAGTCGCTTCGGGACCCTTTTCATCGCCGAGTCGAACACGTTTGCCGACGGCGCTCGCGCTCGGCCAGAAGCGCTTTGCCATCGACTCATTCACGACGACGACGGCGGGCGTGCTGTCGCGATCGGCGGCAGTGAACGCTCGGCCGCTCAATAAATGGATGCCAAGCGCGGCGAAGAAGTCCGGACTGACCGAGTGACGATAGAAGCGGACCGATTGGTTGGCATCGACGACGTGGATGAATGACGCGTTGGCCCCGCCGCTGAGTGGCAAATCCGACCCAATCGCGACCCCATGGATGGAAGGAATCCCGGCAAGTCGATCGTGCAGTTGGGCGGCGAGTTGTGCCAGTTCCTGCCGCGGGCGCGGCGGAATGTTCAACTGCACGCGAACCGCATCGCGCGGGTTGAAACCGATGTCGACGGCCAACTGACGTTGCAGGCTTCGGACGTAGAGTCCGGCTCCGATCAAGAGAATCAATGCAACCGCTGCCTCGCCGACGACGAGAAGCTGTTGCAGGCCGGGCCGGGAGCCGGAGCCGAACGCGCTGGACGATCCGCGAGTGCCCGCCTTGAGCGAATCGACGACGTCGACGCGCGATCCGCGCAGCGCCGGAACGAGGCCGAGGACAACGCCGGCACCGATCGCGACAAGAAGTGTGAAACCCAACGCCCAAAGGTTGAGCGTGGGTACGGCGTACGCCGGCAGTACTCCGGCGGGCGCCAACTTGGCGAGCCCCTGAAGGCCCCAGTATGCGACGATGACGCCGGCGGCCGCCCCGGCGACGCCGAGCACGAGACCTTCCACGACGAGCTGCTGCACGAGCCGCATCCGGTCCGCGCCGATCGCGATGCGGAGGGCGATCTCACGGCGCCGGCCGGCGGCGCGCACGAGCTGCAGTCCGGTGACATTGGCGCACGCGATCAGCAGCAGCAGGCCGACGGCGGCGAAGACCGCCAACACCATCGTGCGTGTCGGGCCCAGATAGTTGTCGCGAAGGCTGAACAGCTGGACGCCGCGATCCTTGTTGCTCTCCGGGAAGTCGCGGGCGAGCTGGGCGGCGACGGCGTCGATGTCTCGTTGCGCTGCTTCGAATGTCATGCCGTTCTTCAACCGGCCGATCGCGCCTAGCCATCGGGTTCGGCGGGTCGTGAGGTCTTGCGGCGCCCCATTGGCGCGCGCCATCGCGGCTGGGAACCAGACGTCCGTGTCGAAGGAGATGCCTTTGAATCCCGGCGGCGTAACACCAACCACCTGGAAGGGCTTTTCATTGAACGTCAACGTGCGCCCGACAATCGCGGGGTCGCCGCCGAATCGCCTCCTCCACATGCCGTCGCTGATGACGACGAGCGGGTTGGCGTCGGGGACGCGATCTTCGTCCGGCGTGAAGAGTCTACCGCGAGCCGCGGTCACGCCGAGCATCGGGAAGTATGACGCCGAAACCATCTCCGCGTCGACTCGCTCGGCGCCTTGCGCCGTGCGCATGTTCAGCGAAGTCTCATCGTAGATCGCGACGTTCTCAAAGGTACGATTGAGCCGCGCCCAGTCCTGAACTTCGATGATCGAGCCGCCGCGAATGGCTCGTTGCGTCCCGGCGACTCCCCAGAGGAAGGCGAGGCGCTCCGGCGTCCGAAAGGGAAGCGGCCGCAAGAGTGTCGATTCAACGACGCTGAAGATCGCGGTCGCGGCGCCGATCGCGAGCGCCAGTGTGGCGATGGCGGTGATGGTGAACGACGGCTGCTTGCGCACCGAGCGAAACGCGAACCGAAGATCCTTCAGGAGGTTTTCCATCAACGCATCCGTAACTTGGGTGGCGGACAAGGGCGAACGGCGCAAGAATGGCAACGCCAATGCCAATTGCGCTTGCCGCCGCAAACCATGGTCACTCAACGCGTTATTCGATCGAGCGCGGCACCTTCGGCAGCGTCGAAGTGTCGCGAACTGAAAATCCCGTCCCACAATCGGACAGGCCTCGCGGGAGGGCGCCGGCCAATAAGAAGTCGAAAGCGATCAGGTGGAAGCAACGAGGGTGAGCGGAGGTAAAGAGTCAACGTTTTCGAGCGGAGAAGGGTCTATAGACGGGGGCGCGCAGCATCTCGTCGTGGCACGCTTCCAATTCTCCCTCAAATATTGTCGGATGATGAAGAACGCCGCTTTGCTTCTCGCCGCGCTCTTGGCGACGGCGGGTGCAGCCGCCGCACAGTCGACCGCCGAGGTAGTTCGTGGCCGAGTCACGACGGACTCAGGCAAAACTGTGATTGGCGCGACCGTTGTCGTGACGCGCGGTCCCGACCGGCTGTCGCAGAACACGACGACCGACAGCTCCGGGAACTACAGCGTCCGGTTCGACCCGGGCACCGGCGATTACCTCGTGTACGTCGCGTTCACCGGCCTCAAGTCCGCCCGCCGGCGTGTACAACGCCAAGGGACGGAGCGCGAGATCGTCGCGAACTTCGTTCTTGCGGTAGACGTGACGCTCCTGGCCGCGCAGAAGGTGACGGCCGACCGGCCGGTACGCGCGTCCAACTCGATCAGTCCGTCTCAACCGGAGACAGGATCGTCGGAGAAATTCAGCGACGGCGTGAACGGGGCGATCTCACCGACCATCGCCGGCGATTTGAACGCCATCGCCGGGACGCTGCCGAACGTGACGCTGACGCCGACCGGTATTTCCATTCTCGGATCCGACCCGGCGTCGACGCTGACCACGCTCAATGGCATGAACCTGCCCGGCGGTTCGATTCCCCGAGCGGCGCGAACGGAGACGCGCGTGACGGGGACGACGTACGACGCAACGCGCGGCGGCTTCACTGGCGCGAATGTGGACGTTCGTCTGGGACCGGGCAGTCGGAGCTATGAACGTCAAAACGGCTTCGTCACCTTCGATCCGCGCTCGCTTCAGTACACGGATCCGACAACGCGCTCGCTCGGCAATACAAGCGGGGGAGTGCGCGCGAGCTTCGGTGCCGACGGCGAATTGATTCGCCGCGCGGTCACGTACAACGTGGCGATCGATTTGGCCCGCAGCACGGCCGACGCGGCGACGCTGCTCGACGCCGACGCCGAGGCGCTGCTCCGGGCGGGCGCGTCGCCGGACTCAGTGGCGCGCATCATCGCGCTGTCGACTCCACTCGGACTGCTGACTGGTTCCTCGATCCCATCCAACCGGCAGCACACTGGCGTCACGTGGCTTGGGCGATTGGATGACACGCGCGACACGCTGAACGCGCGCACGCTCACCACGTACGCGGGCTACACCAAGGACGGCGCGCTGAACTTCACGCCACTCGTCGCCCCATCTGCGTCCGGCGAGCGAACGACGCGAACGCTCGGCGCACAGCTCATTCTCGACGACTTCCTGGGACCAGGAAGGCGGATCCTGACGGAAACGCGGTTTGGAGTGAGCGGCGTTCGCAACCAGACGACGCCCTACACCTCGGTTCCGGGTGTGTCGGTTCTCGTTCGTTCGGCTGAATCAGGAACCAGCGGGGTGAGCGACGTCACGGGCGTCACGCTCGGCGGCGCATCGTTCCTGGCGAACGAGGAAACGCGGTGGACCGCGGAAGGAGCGAACGAGACGATTTGGAACGCCGGCGGACGACGGCATCGATTCAAGACCATGCTGTGGGGCCGCGCCGACGGACTGCATCAGATCGGCAGCGGAAACCGTTTGGGGACGTTCAGCTTCAATTCGGTGGAGGACTTCGCGGCGAATCGGCCTAGTGGTTTCTCGCGGACCCTCCAGCAGCCCGACGCGTCGGGAAGCGCGTGGAACACCGCCGCGGCGTTCTCTCACCAGTGGGCGCCAACGCGCTTCTTCAGTCTCATTTACGGTGCGCGCGCCGAAGCGAACGGCTTTGGCGACAAGCCGCCGGTCAATCCGGCGCTCGAGCAAGCGCTGGGGGTGCGGACTGGTGTAGCGCCGACGATGATTCATGTCAGCCCGCGATTAGGATTCTCATACACTTACAATCGCGACCGTGACAACGGGTCGGGGTCGAGCTTCACACCGGTCGGGCACTACTTTCGCAGCGTGACGGGAACGCTGCGCGGCGGCATCGGTGAGTTTCGTGACCTGTTGCGCCCGAACGTGCTCGCCGATGCGTCGGCAGCGACGGGGCTCACCGGCGGAACAACGTCGTTGTCCTGCGTCGGCTCGGCGGTACCCATTCCGGATTGGACGAGATTCGCGAGCGATCCGACGGCGATTCCAACCAAGTGCCTCGACGGCAGTGGCGTTCTGGCCGAGCGTGCGCCGTCGGTCACGCTGATCGATCGGGGATACGACGTTCCGCGAAGCTGGCGAGCGTCGCTCGATTGGACGACGAGCATTCGCAGCTGGGTGATCCGAGCCAACACGCTGGGCTCGTACGATCTATCGCAGCCGGGAGTGGTGGACGCCAATTTTGCCGGGTCCCCAAAGTTGACGCTGGGCGCAGAGGGAGACCGACCGGTGTTCGTTTCGCAAGCGGGGATCGATCCGAACACCGGCGCCGTATCGGCTACGGAGGCGCGGCGGTCGTCACAGTACGGACGCGTCGCCGAGCGGGTGAGCGATCTCAAGGGATACGGCGGACAATTCACGTTCGGTGTCGCACCGGATCCGTTCAAGTTTCGCGCGCGTTATGCGCTGTTCACGTCATTCGGCTACACGGTCCAGGAGACGAAGCGGCAGTATCGTGGATTCGATGGAGCAGCGTTCGGTGATCCGCGAACGATCGAATGGGCGCCTGGCCCGCAAGACGCGCGTCACATCTTCGTGTTGAGCGGCGGCTTCTCAGCCCCTCACCTCGGGACAATTACCGGATTCTCGCGAATCCAGTCGGGTTTGCCGTTTACGCCGATCGTGCAGGGAGACGTCAACGGCGACGGTCGGTCGGGGGACCGCGCGTTCATTCCCGATCCGGCGCACGAGAGCGACCCGTTGTTGGCGTCGCAGCTCAGTGCAGTGATGACGAGCGGATCGGAGGCAGCGAGGGAGTGCCTTCTCGCGAACGTTGGGCGCGCTCCGGCGCGCAACGGGTGCCGCGGACCGTGGACGCAGTCGTTCAGCTTGCAGTGGACGCCCCAGCTGCCTGCGAAGATCCAGCGCCGGGTGCGAGCGAATCTCTATCTCCAGAACGTGCTGGCGGGCGTCGATCAACTCGTGCACGGCGCCGACGACCTGCGTGGATGGGGTTCTCCGGCAACGCCCGATCCGACACTCCTCGTTCCACGGGGATTCGATGCGACCGCAAAGCGGTTCAAGTACGACGTGAACGCGCGGTTCGCCGACACGCGTCCGGGACACACGCTGTTCCGCGATCCCTTCCGGCTCGTGCTCGACTTCTCGATGGATTTCTCCGTCGACTACGATTTGCAGCAGCTCCGTCGGGCCGTCGAGCCGGTGAAGGGACCGGAGGGCTGGATTCGGCGCGGGGCGGATTCGCTGACGGCGTTCTACCTCGCGAACACTTCAGACATCCATAAAGTACTGCTCGCGGAGTCCGACTCCTTGTTCTTGAGCGGGGCGCAAATGGCCGCGCTGCGGCGCGCCGATTCGCTGTACTCGACGCGCGTTCGAGCGATCTACGTTCCGCTGGGGCAATTCCTCGCGGCGGGTCATGGTGGGGCGGGAAAGGCGGAGCTGGACAGCGTGCAGGCGACGCAGAAGGCGTACTGGAAGATCTTCTGGGAACAGCCGGAGGTCGCGGACTCGATCGTGACTCCTTCTCAGCGCGAGTTGATTCCCCTCTTCAAGTCGATGCTCGCAGTACCGAAGGAGCAGCGAGAGAAGAGTCAGTACATGTTCGGTCGGCCGGTGACTCTGGTCGATCGGCCGAGAGCCGGACAGCCGTAGCCCGATTCCAAAAACGGACACTTCGTCCCGAAGGCGGGCATCAGGCGACCGCCGAGCGAGGGTCGAATGGTGAGCTAGCATCATGTCGCGCAGCGACTTGTGCGGGTCACGCCGCGGGGCATGGAATTGGACTTACCAAGCTCAAAACCCCGCAATTGGGGTCAGACCCCATTTACAGAACTGCAAATGGGGTCTGACCCCAATTGACCAAAACATTTCAGACCCCGCCAATCCGACCGCCATGCTACGCCTCTCTGCTCTCGCCGCTTCCGCGCTCCTCCTCGGTGTCCAGGCAATGTCTGGCCAGGAATCGTCCCAGCGGCCGGTGACGTCGTTGACGCTCGACGAAGCAGTCCAGATCGCAGCGCAGAACAATCCTGGTTTTTTGCGCACATACAACCTGCAGCGAACTGCCGACGCCCAGGTCCGGTCCTCGATGGGCGCGCTCTTGCCGACATCCGGCGCCAGCTTCAGCGCGAACTATCAGCAAGGCGGCTCGAACGTGGTGCAGGGAACGGAGATCAAAGGGCCTGACACGTACAGCACCGGGTACAACTTCAGTGTGAACTACTTCATCAACATGGGGACGCTGGCGGCGCCGTCGGCGGCGAGAGCGAATCGCGACGCGACCCTGGCGAATGTGGATGGGGCGCGAGCAACCCTTCGTGGTCAGGTCCTTCAGGCGTATCTGAACGCGGTGCAGAGTCGGGTGCTCACCGCGGTCCAGGACACGCTCGTCCAGTCGGCGCAAACACAGGTGGACCTGGCGCAGGCAAAGTTCGCCGCCGGCGGCGCGACGATCCTCGACGTGCGAAATGCGCAGGTCGGCGTCGGACAGGCTCGGGTCGCGGCGCTCTCCGGCGCCAACGCCGCGAAGCGAGATATCCTGCGGCTCGCCACCGTCCTCGGCGTCGCCCTGCCGCCAGACGTGCAACTCGCGACCGATTTTCCGGTCGACGCGCCCCGGCTCGATGTGGATTCTCTAATCGCCGTTGCGAAGCGGAGGAATCCAACCGTCGTCGCGCTGCGCTCGACGGAACACGCCACGGCGCGGGCGTTGAGCATCGCCCGCTTCCAATACACGCCGAGCCTCAATCTGTCGTCCGGGTACGGAAAGCAGGCGCTCGATCACGCGTCGTTCCCGTTCGCGTTCTCGAAGCGTCCCTACAGCGTCTCGATGTTCCTCTCGCTGCCGGTGTTCAACGGATTCCAGCGCGAGCAGACGACCGCCGCGGCGCGGGTGATCCACGACAACGCGTTCCTCGACCTGAAGGAGCGCGAGCTCCAGCTCACCAACGACATCACGGACGCATTCGGCGGGCTGACGACGGCGCGTGAGGCGATGGAGCTTCAGACGGTTAATTCAGGCACGGCGCGGCAGGTGCTCGAGCTCGCGGAGGAGCGTTACCGCCTTGGGGCGGGAAGCTTCCTCGACATCGCCACAGCGCGCGCGCAGTTCGCACAGGCGGAACTGGCGCGCGTCGCGGCGGTGTTCGATTTCCATCGTGCGTTCGCGACGCTCGAGACGGCGGTGGGGGACCGGCTGCGGTAGACTCGGCGCCTCGGCGCCTCGGCGCCTCGGCGGCTCGGCGGCTCGGCGGCTCGGCGGCTCGGCGGCTCGGCGGCTCGGCGGCTCGGCGAACGGCAACTGCGGCCAATTACGGCTTTCGTAAGATCAACGTGGTCTTGATCGTCGCGGCGTAGGCCAGCGGGAGGACCACTCTCGCAGTGCCGAGGGCTACGCCGGGCGGCGGTTCGGCTTTGACCGAGTACCCGTCGTCGCCCTTCAGGTTTGGAAAGTTCGCGTTGCCGTTCGCATCGGTGGTCACCGTGGCGACGGGTGTCTCCGTGATCGTCACCGTGTCATGGCCGCCGCCGCTCTTGAAGATGTAGCCGAACTTCGAGACGGTGACGGTCGCGCCGACGACCGGATCGTTCACCAGCGTGTCCGACGCTGTAGGGTGTGGCGTCCCGACGTGCGCGACGAGTGTGAATGACGGCACCGGCCTGGGCGCCGGATTCCCCACACCGCTCGAATCATGAGGATTGCCGCTGCCGCCGTGAGATGCGGTATCGGTCGATACGTTGTTGCTCGTTCTGCCGAGTGGATCGGTGGTGCCCGCATCGCTGCAGGCGAGCGCGACCGCGACCGCGGCGGCGCCGACAACGCCCGCGATGCGTCTTGTCACATTCCGCTTCATGAAGGGTAGACCCCGCGTGAGATTGTTGACGTCGGGTGATACCTGGCAACGCGGCGCGGAGTCACCGGTGGCGTCATGGGTGACCGACGTGCGGCGGCGAAGGTATCACCCCGTAGGGGCGAGGCGCGTGTTGTCAGCGATCGCCGCCCGGCAAAAGACTCACGCTCACTCGAGATGGACTGCATGACCGTAGCACGATTCAGTGACTGGTCGCGGCGCTCTGTGGTAGTGACGGCGGTGGTGGCGGTCGCGACGGCCCCTTCAAACCGGCTCGCGGCACAAGAACCACGACCACTCGAGCTGCGGTCATGGCTGGCCCAGCGACTCGCAACGTCGCCGCTCTCGCTGTCCGGCGATCTCACGAGCTGCACGCTCGTTCGCTGCAATCAGACGGCTTCGTTCTTCGCCAGCACGCCCGTGCCATTCGACGTCGGGCTGACCGCCGGTCTGCGGATGCGCGATCTCGGCGCGGCGCGACTGGGCGGACAATCGGCGCTGGGGAGCCTCTATCTCGACCGCAGCCTCGGACCGTTGAGTGTCTGGTCCGGTATGAACCTGGGGCACGTCGCATTTGACGAAGCCGTCGCGCCGGACCCCGGGCCCGGAGTGGAGTCAGGCCTGTCGTTGCGCTGGCGTCGCGTTGGGGTGGCATTGAGTATCGCGGGAGGCTGGCTTCGCGCGCAGGGAATCGGCAATCGGATCGCCTACGCTACTCCCGTCATTCGGAACTACGAAGACTCGCTCGGCCTCCATTCCGACACGATCTACACGACGGCCGGCGATTCGACGGGCACCGCGAGCAATCGTTGGTCGTCGACCGAGGCGCGAATCACCTGGCGCGAAGAGCGCTGGTGGATCACGGCGCGCGCGGGGCGCGTGGCGTCGACACGGCAATCGGCGGCGATGTGGGCGGGAGTTCAGGCGGGCGCGGAGCTGTCGCACGGCGTCACGCTCTTGTTCGGTGCGGCGAAGTCGTCGAGCGCCCTGGCGTACAGCGGCGACCGAGGAGCGTCGCCGCACGTTAGCCTCGGATTCGGTTTCAACACCGCGCTCTTGTCGCCGCGCGGCGAAACGCACCGCGATTCGTCAGAGTCTACCGATGTATCGCGCCCGTTCACGATCTCCGACCTTGGCGCGGGGCGCTATCGGATTGCGGTTCGTCTCGCCGCGGCGCGTTCGGTGGATGTCGCGTGCGATTGCGACGGCTGGACGCTAATGACGATGACTCGCGCCGGCGAAGTATGGCTCGTCGACGTACATGCACGGCCGGGCGTCCATCACGTGAGCATTCGCGTGAACGGCGGTGGATGGATCGCGCCGCCGGGCCTCGCCCCGGTCGACGACGACTTCGCCGGGCAGGCGGGGCTGCTCGTCGTTCCGTGAGCAGCCTCGCTCGACCAACGACGCAGATTCTCGCCGGCCATGTGACCGGCGCCCCGAATGCCGAGGTACCACTCATCGGCATGACCGATGGTGCACTGGTCAGACGAACGCGGGATGGTGACGCACGAGCGTTTACCGAGCTGGTGGACCGGCATGCGGCGGCGTGTCTGCGTTTCGCCGCGCGCATGTTGGGCGATCGATCGGAAGCAGAAGACGTGGCGCAGGAGACCTTTCTGCGCGCGTTCAAAGCGCTCGAGAGCTACGACGAGCGACTGCCGTTTCGCACCTGGCTGTTCTCGATTCTGATCAACCGCTGCCGCACGGCGATGGCGCAGCGCATGCGCCGCGAGCGTCGCGTGGTGTTCGACAGCGACGCGTTGGATCGCACGTTGCTCGCGGCGCCGCAGGATTCGGTGGAGTTGCGTGAGGAACTGAACCGGGCAATCGCCACACTGTCGCCGGAGCAGCGGGAAGCCTTCCTGCTGCGGCACGTCGAAGAATTGAGCTACGAGGAAATCATGTCGGTAACGGGCGCCGGAATGTCCGCCCTCAAGATGCGCGTGAAGCGTGCGTGCGAGCGGCTGCAGCAGTTACTGACCGAAGGAGTGCGTCGATGAAGAACCCGGATCCGTCGCTCGAGGTCGACGAGCCGGTCGACCGAGCTCTCCGTGTCGCGATCGCCGAGATGCGCGAAGGTATTGCGGTTCGGCCGGAGTGGCGCGCCGAGCTTCTCGCCAAGGTGCCGGCGCGACGGCGTCGAGCGGCGATCGCGCGGTGGATGCCGGCGTCGCTCGCGGCTGTGCTGTGCCTCGGCCTCGGACTGACGGCGCTCGTGAGATGGCATGGCTCGACGTCGGCGATCGAACCGCGTGTGGCGTCGCAAGTTCGCTTTTCGATTCACGCGCCGTCCGCGACCCAGGTATCGCTGGTGGGCGATTTCGACCATTGGGATCCTTCCGCGCTGCCGATGCAGCGCGCGCGAGATGGTGAAACGTGGACGCTCGACGTGCACCTCCGGCCGGGGCGTCATGTCTTTGCGTACGCGGTGGACGGCGATCTCAAGACCGATCCGTCGGCGCCGCGCGCGGTGGAGGATGACTTCGGCGTGCCGAGCTCGGTGGTGGTCGTCGTCGCGAGCGGAGGAACACGCTGATGCGAGCATTCGCGATCGGACTGACGATAGCCGTTGTTGCATCAGGCTCGCTCGACGCGCAGGGCGGCGTGACACCCGCTTCGTCGCCAGGCACACCTCAGCTCGGGCCGTCGCTCAAGGCGGCGGTGGAGCGGCTCGCCGATTCCGTGCGAGTGCTCGGATTGCCGACGGACCCGCTCTTCGCGAAGGCGGCGGAGGGGACGCTCAAGGGCGCCGATGAGCAGCGCGTGATGATCGCCGTGCGTCGTTTGGCGCGTGAGCTGTCCGATGCGAAAGCGGCATTGGGCGACGGCGCGACCGGCGCGGAGCTGGAGGCTGGGGCGAGCGCGCTACACGCGGGGGTCGCGCCGGATCTGGTGGCTCGGCTGGGGCGCGCAGCAACGGAGCGCGCGACGCCAAGCGGAGGCCGACTCGTCATGCCGCTCGTGACCCTCGCCGACATGGTGGCGCGCCGGGTATCGCCGCAGGCGGCGGTGACGTCGCTGGAATCGCTGATCAGTCGCGGGGCGGGGGATGCGCAGCTGGCGAACCTCCGAACCGACGTCGAGCGCGACATCGCAGCCGGGGAGCGTCCGGATATCGCCGTCCAGCGGCGGAGTGCGTCCATCGCTCGCGGGCTGGAGGGTCGGACGCCCCCTATGTCGAAGCCGCCCACGGGGTAACGGCCCCCTCACCGTTGCGGACATCCCCCGACTTTCGTCGGGTAGTAGATGCCCGCCACGCTCAATTGTCCGAACTGCGGGGCCGCCGCGAACGACGGGGCCACATCCTGCGAATACTGCGGGTCGGGGCTCGTCGCCATGGCGTGTCGCTCGTGCTTCGGCGCCATGTTCGCCGGCGCGCAATTCTGCCCGCATTGCGGCGCCAAGGCCGCGGAGGCAGTGGACGCGGATCAGTCCACGCTGCGATGTCCGGGCTGCGGCGGCGACATGCGCCACGAGCGACTCTCCGACAAGGCGACGATTTTCGAATGCTCCGGATGCGGAAGCGCGTGGCTCACGCCGAAGGTGTTCGACACGCTGGTCACCGACCGTGAGGCACGCGGCGCGACCGGTCAGAACGGCGCCGCCGCGGGCGGATTGACCAAAGCAAAACCGATCCGGGTCGCCGACACGGCGACGCGGTACCTGCATTGTCCAGTCTGCGACGCGCTGATGAATCGCGTCAACTTCGGCGACACGTCAGGCGTGATCGTGGACACGTGCGCGACTCACGGCATCTGGTTCGAGCGCGACGAGCTGCACGCAATCATGTCGTTCGTCGAGCAGGGCGGCTTGGCGCGGCGTCGCATCGAGGCCCAGCAGGGCGGCCGCCACTATGTGAAAGAGATGCATTTCGAATCCGGTGATGCAGCGCGGCGCGAGATCAAAACGCTCATCGTTCGCCTCGACGCCTCGGCACGCGTGTCCGGACAGTCGAGCTGGAGCGATCTGCTGAAAGCCTTTTTCGGGTAACCCTTCGCACGGAACAGCTATGACACTCCGCGAGTTTTTGGTCGGCGAACTGATCGACATCATCGAATGGAACGATGACTCCGACGACACGATGGCCTGGCGCTTTTCCCGGCCCAAGGCCGAGATCAAGAACGGCGCGCAGCTGATCGTTCGGCCCGGGCAGACGGCGATCCTCGTCGACCAGGGGAAGATCGCCGACGTCTTTCAATCCGGCCGGCACGAGCTGACGACGGCGAATATGCCGCTGCTGTCCAGCTTCCGTGGCTGGAAATACGGCTTCGAGAGTCCGTTCAAGGCGGACGTGCTGTTTCTGGCGACGAAGCAGTTCGTCGGCCGAAAGTGGGGGACGTCGAACCCGATCATTCTCAACGACAAGGGACTGGGGCCCGTGCGGCTCCGGGCGTATGGTACCTACTCGGTTCGCGTCGCCGGCGCGCGAAAGTTCATCGAGGAGGTCGTCGGCGCCGGGCCCGCCTTCGTCGTGGACCAAATCAGCGACCAGCTTCGCGACATCGTCGTCGCGAAAATGAGCGGCGCGCTGGCCGAGTCGAATGTCACGATCTACGAGCTGTCGTCGAAGTACGAGGAGGTGGCGACGGTCGCTCAGGCCGAGATCGCGGACCAGGTGAAGCAGCTCGGTCTCGAGGTTACCCAGCTCGTGATCGAGAACGTCTCGCTGCCGCCCGAAGTGGAGGCGACGATCGATCAGAAGACGCGATTGAACATGTTGGACAACCTGGATCGGTATACGCGGCTGCAGAGCGCGGACGCAATCCGCGACGCGGCACGGAATCCCAACGGAGGGGCGGCGGCGGGAGTTGGTGTCGCGCTGGGTATGGCGATGGGGCAGCGAACGGGTCTCGGCGCGACACAGCCCGTCTTCGAGCCGCCCCCACTCCCCTCGGCCGCCTGGTACTACGCCCAGGGAAGCGAACGAAAGGGGCCGGTGGAGGAATCCGCCCTGATCCAGATGGGCGTGCTGGAGGCCGGCACACTCGTATGGAAGGCCGGCATGAGCGGCTGGGCCCCCGCGAGTACGATCCCGGAACTGGCGCGAGGCTTCAAGAAGTAGTCGGTCGATAAGGCCGAGTGAACGTTTTCTCTCCTCCGCGTGTCTTAGGGTAGACACGCGGAGGAGAGGCGTTTTATGGCCCTGCTCAAGGGCACGCTCGACGTGCTGGTGCTGAAGACGGTGTCCTGGGAACCGATGCACGCTTTCGAGATTGCGTCCTGGCTCGACGAGCGCTCGGACGGCCGGGTCGCCGTGGACGACGCGGCGCTGCTTCAGGCGCTGCACCGCCTGGAGGACCGGAAGCTCCTCGTCGCCGAGTGGGGCGTCACCGAGAATGGACGGCGCGCTCGCTACTATAGACTTACCTCTCAGGGTAGATCCCACCTCCGCGAAGAATCGCGCCGTCTGGCCGATCACTTCGACGCGCTGCTGGCCATTCTGGCGGCGAAGGGGGCCTAGCGTGCTGTTCCAGCTGCGGCCCGGCGTGCGACGCTTCTTCCGCCTCGGCCCACACAGCTCCGAGCGGATCCGTGCTGAGTTCGACGACGAGCTCGAGGCCCTGATCGCGAGCCGCGTCGAGCAACTCATGCAGCGTGGCATGTCGGCCGATGACGCGCGCCGCGAGGCCCTCCGGCGACTTGGCGCAACGCTCGACGAGGTCCGTAATCACCTACGAACGTCGGCACATCAGAGAGGTCGAAAGATGCGGCTCATCGATTGGATCGAATCGATCGCGCAGGACGTACACTACGCGGGCCGCGGACTGGCGCGTCGCCCCGTTTTTACCGCGGTCGCCGTAACGACCCTGGCGGTCGGCATCGGAGCGACAACCGCCATTTTCAGCGCCGTCAACGCGTTACTCTTGCGGTCATTGCCGTACGCGAATCCCGACGAATTGATGAAGGTGTCGACCGTGATGCCCGGGAAGGGCGATCGGCCGACGAACTTCGACCAACGGTGGTCGTATCCGAAATTCACCTTCTTTCGCGACGCGCAACGCGCGTTCAGCGAGCTCGCTCTCTACGAGGACATGCAGGCCACGCTCACCGACGGCGACGCCGAGCGCATCGGGATCGAGCGCGTGGGCGCCACGTACTTGCGCGTTCTGGGATTGAAACCGGTGGTCGGTCGGGACTTCGACCGCACACTCGACGCGGCGCCTGGCGGGCCGCATCAAGTCCTGTTGTCGTACGATCTGTGGAGGCGTCGCTACAACTCCAGTCCGTCGGTCGTTGGTCGCACAGTGCAGATCGGTTCGGAAGGTTGGACCGTCGTCGGCGTTACGCCGCCAGGCTTCAGAGGCCTCACCGGGCAGGCGCAGGTCTTCACGCTGCTCACGGCCATGACCGCGCACGATCTCGGAGACGCGCAGCTCTATAACTATTGGCTTGTGGTGCGTCGCGCGCCGGGCGTCACCGCCGCGCAAGCCGAAGCGGCGACAGTTGCGCTCGGGCCGCGGGTCAGCGACGCGTTTCCGAGCGAGTTCCAACCGGCTCCGTGGGGCGCGCTCGCCGCGCCGCTCGATGACGCGCGGCTCGAGCCGGCGATCAAGCGTTCTCTTCTCATTCTGTTCGGCTCGGTCGGCTTCGTGCTTCTGATCGCGTGCGTGAACGTTGCGAGCTTGTTGCTCGGTCGCGCCGGAACGCGCGGACGCGAGATTGCCGTCCGCCTGGCGCTTGGCGCCGGACGCGGGAGACTCGTACGTCTGCTCGTCACCGAGAGCTTGCTGCTTGCGCTGATTGGTGCCGTCGCGAGTGTCGGGGTGGCGTGGCTCGGCATCCGCGCGCTCTCCACAATCGATCCGGCGACGACGTTGCGCGTCAGCCGCGAGACCGGATTCGGCGCAATGGCCTTTTCCAGCATCACGCTCAGCTGGTCGGCTCTTGCGTTCACGCTCGGCGTTTCAGTAGCTGTCGGAATCCTTTTTGGGCTTGCTCCCGTCAGCGCCACACGCGCCGACCTGACGGAGGCTTTGAAGACCGGACGCACCAGCGGTGCAACGCGCGCCCCGATCACGCGACGCCTCCTCGTACTCACGGAGGTTTCGTTGGCGGTGGTGCTGCTGGCGGGAGCCGGCCTCATGATCCGCACCCTCGGCAATTTGCTACGAGTGAATCCCGGGTTCGACGCCGCCCACGTGCTCAGCCTCCGACTGTCGACGCGCGGTTCGGCCGACTCGATGCCAGGCTTCTATCAGCGGCTGGATGATCGGCTCCGGGCGGTACCCGGAGTCACCGACGTAGCCCTGGGCAGCTGCGCCCCGCTGACGGGCGGTTGTTCCTCTTCGCTCTTTGGGCGACTCGACCGGCCAAAGGTCGACGTCAGCATGATGCCCAGAATCCGCCTCGAGTGGGTTTCGACGAAATGGTTCTCGACGCTGCACGTGCCGCTCAAACGCGGCCGCCAGTTTACCGTTGCCGATCGCGTGGGGGCGCCCAACGTCGCGATCGTAAACGAGGCGGCGGCTCGCGCGTTCTGGCCGAACGAGAATCCGATCGGCAAGCACATGGCGATCGGCCTGCGCGGTTACGACGACGTCGAAGTCGTCGGGATCGCCGGTGACGTGCGACTCAACATCGATTCGCTCGCGCCGCCGGTGGCGATCCTGCCGATTCTCAGGGCGCCGCGAGCAGCGATGATGATCTTCGTGCGCTCGACGAGAGATCCTGCCTCGCTGGCGCCGGAGGTTCGGAACGCCCTGCGCGAATTGGCGCCGCAGGCCCCGGTGTATGACATCCAGTCGCTCACCGATCGCTCGGCGGCCGCGACCGCGCAAACTCGTTTCAGCACGACTCTCCTTGCCCTGTTTGCGCTCACGGCGCTGCTCCTCGCGGCGATTGGCATCTACGGGGTGATGGCGTTGGCTGTAGCCGCGCGCACGCGCGAGATCGGTATCCGAATGGCGCTCGGAGCCGACGGCCGGCGGATTGAACGCGCTGTGATCGGGGAGGGAGTGGGGCTGGTGGCCATTGGGGCCGCGATCGGCGTCGGGGTCGCGATCGCGAGCACGCGGGTCTTGCGATCGCTGCTGTTCGATCTCTCGCCGACGGATCCGATCACCTATGCGGCGATTGTAGCCCTGATCGGGGTCACAGCCGTGGCCGCAAGCTGGCTACCGGCACGGCGCGCGGCGAGCATCGATCCGCTATCGTCGCTTCGGGCCGAGTAGCCGAGCAGCCGAGCAGCCGAGCAGCCGAGCAGCCGAGCAGCCGGTAGCGAGTCCAGCTGGCAAGGCAACCCTTTCTGGACATAGATTGTCTATCCCATAGACGATCTATATGCCATCGGCCAAACGCGACTTACTCCCCGGTACGCTGGACATGCTCGTGCTCAAGACCATCGCGCTTGGGCCGTTGCACGGGTACGGCATCGCCCAGCACATCAAGCAACTGTCGCGCGACGTGCTCCAGGTGGACGAAGGCTCGCTCTACCCGGCGCTTCAGCGCATGCGACAACGCGGCTGGCTGACGGCCGAGTGGGGAACGACGCCGAACAATCAGCGAGCCCGGTACTACTCGATCACCGCGGCCGGCCGAAAGCAGCTCGGCGCGGAGGAGGCGGGTTTCGCCGAGCTGGTGACCGCCATTCAGCGCGTCATGCGCGCCTGATCGTTAGACGCCGATGACTCTTTCGCCTCTCGAGCTCTTGAATCGGCTTCGTGACCGGCTGCGCCGGGGTTCTCTCGAACGAGAGCTGAGCGACGAGCTCGAGTTCCATCGATCGATGCTCGAGCGGGATCAACGCGAGGCGGGCGTATCGGACGCGGAAGCGCAGCGGCGGTCGCGGATGCAACTCGGCAACGTCACATACGTCAAAGAGGAGACGCGAGCGATGTGGAGCCTTGGCCTGGTCGACGATCTGATGCAAGACGTCCGGTACGCGACACGCGTGCTTCGGCATAATCCGGCGTTCAGCGCGGCGGTGGTTCTCACTCTCGCGCTCGGCATCGGCGCCAACACGGCGATATTCAGCGTCGTCAACGCCGTGGTGCTCCGACCGCTGCCCTACGCGGATTCCGACCGGCTCTACTCACTGTGGACCGTCCCGGCGCAATCGCCGACGGATAGAAACCCCGCGTCGTTTCCCGACCTCGCCGATTGGCGCATGCAGAACACCGTATTCACCGAGATTGGCGGATATGCGTTCAACCGGTACGAGATCACCGGCGGCGACGTGACCGATATGGCGCGAGGCATCGGCGCGACTTCGCAGGTCTACGATGTGCTCGGCGCAGTGCCGATCGTCGGCCGGCTGCCTCGTCCCGACGAGGAGCGCTTGCCGGTCATGGCGATCAGCTATCGCCTCTGGCAACGCCGGTTCGGGGGTAGTCGAGACGTGATCGGACGCAAGGCACTTCTTTATGAGAAGCCATACACAATCGTCGGCGTGATGCCGCCCGGCTTTCACTTTCCGTCGCCGGACATCGATCTGTGGCTAACGCTCGCGGCTCTCTCGGCGGGCCCCTCCGATGCGGCGAATCCGTGGTTTGTCAGCCGCGGCCTTCACGGATGGCGCACGGTGGCGCGGCTCAAGCCGGGCGTCACGCCGATGCAAGCCGAGCGACAGATGAATGCGATCATGCAGCGCATGGGCGAAGCGTTCCCGAATGAGGACGGTGGAACCAGCGTCGCGCTGCAATCCATTCGCGACGATACCGTCGGCGGTGTGCAGCGTGGCTTATGGCTCGCACTTGGCGCCGCGGGGCTCGTGCTGCTGCTCGCCTGCGTGAACGTGGCGCATCTGATGCTCGCGCGCATGTCGAGCCGATCGCGCGAGATCGGGATTCGTCGAGCGCTCGGTGCGCATCGATGGCGAGTCGCACGGCAATTGCTCACGGAAAGCGTTTTTCTTGGTATTCTCGGCGGCGTCGCGGGACTTTTGTTGGCCGCGGTCGGCATTCGTCTGCTGATTCGTTTCAGCCCGGGAGACATCCCGAGACTCGAGAACGTTTCGCTCGACGCCGTGACGCTCGCTTTCGCGGGATGCGCGTCTATCCTGACGGGAGTGCTGTTCGGCGTAGTGCCCGCACTCGCGGCGGGGCAGGGCGGAGCCGCGACGACGCTGCGCGAGTCGGCGCGCGGCGGAGTCGGCGGTTACGGGGCGCGTGCTCGCTCGCTGCTCACCGCGGCCGAGGTGGCATTCGCGATGATTCTGCTCGTCGGCGCGGGTCTGATGGTTCGGACGCTCGGCTCTCTCCTGACGACAGAACGTGGATTCCGGACGGAGAACGTGGCGGCATTCCACGTGGCATTCCCCAACGAGCGCTATCCCGGGACAACTAGCAAACAAGTCGTCCTCGATCGCCTCCTCGAGCGACTGCGCGCCATTCCTGGTGTGACACTGGCCGGCGGAAGCACCAGTCTGCCCCCGTCGCGCATGCAGCAGGCGAGTGGCTACGTGATCGAGGGTGATCCGCCGCCGCAAATGGGGCAGGAGCCGCAGGCGATCTATGTACCGGCGTCGCCACAGTTCTTGTCGGCAATCGGCGTTCCGCTTCTCGAGGGTCGACCGTTCAGCGCGGGCGACGGACCCGCCGCACCGCGCGTCGTGATGATCTCGCGCGAGCTGGCTCGTCGAAACTTCGCCGGGCGCTCGCCGCTCGGCCGTCGGATCCAGGTGGCTGATTCGTTGTGGACGATCGTGGGTGTCGTCGGCGACGTCTCCTTCCAGGGCGTCGACAAGGCGCCGCGACCGACGATCTACGTTCCGTGGGCGCAGAGTGTCTTCGGCGGAGCATGGATCGCCGTTCGATCGAGCCTCAAGCCGGAGGCCGTAGAGGAGCCGATTCGCGCGGCACTCCACGAGATTGATCCGCTGATGAACGCTCGCGATCTCAAGCCAATGGAAGCAATGGTGGACGATTCGATGATCAGGCCGCGCTTCCAGACATGGCTCCTCACGACGTTCGGCGGATTGGCATTGCTACTCGCCGCAATCGGCATCTATGGGGTGATCGCGTACGGGGTGACGCAGCGAACGGCCGAGATCGGGCTCCGTCTCGCGCTCGGTGCTCCGCCACGCACGGTGGTGTCGTCGATCCTGAGGCGCGGGATGTCGCCGGTGTTGGTCGGCTTGGTCATGGGCTCGATCGGGTCGTTCGCTGCCACACGCCTTATGAGAGGACTCTTATATGGCGTGTCGCCGACGGACGCGACGACGTTCGCGGTCACAGCCGGATTGCTCGGCGGCGTCGCCCTCGTTGCGGCTTTTCTCCCGGCACGACGCGCCGCGAAGCTCGATCCGCTCCGCGCGCTTCGACAGGAGTAGCTGTTCCTTCGGGGTCAGCGGCGCGAGTTGAGTGCCCGGTGCACCAGGTGCGCGGCGCGTTGGCCGCTCCCAATCGCGCCTTCGACGGTGCCGGTTCGCCCTTCGGAATCGTACGCCTCGCCGGCAAGCCATATCGTTCCGTCGATCGCGCGGCCCAGCGTCTTCGCGGCGTCGCTGCCGCCGACGCGCGCGTAACTGTACGCCCCGCGCGTCAGCGGATCGCGCGACCAGTTGTGCAGGTGACAGGCGCGCACCCGACGCTCGAGCGTTCTCCGTGAGGTGTGAAAGAGTCGGGCGACGGCGCCGATCGTCTCCGACTCGATCTCTTCGCGCGATCGGTCGACCAGGTCGACGGATTCGGGAAATCCAAACCAGGCGACCAGAACGGGGGACTCCAGCGGGTGAGTCGTCCAGCACACGGGCATCCCATCGTGACCGGCATGCACGAAGGTGAGGCAGCGGAGTGATCCACTCTTTCCCACCGACTTCGAGCGCCAGAACGGCTCGTCGAGCACGAGCGATACGCGCACGACGTCACCCATCGCCAGCTTGTCGAGAGCTCGTTGATGCGCAACAGGAAGCGCCGGCTCGAACGAAATTGCACCCAGGGTCTGACCCCATTCTTTTTTTGGGGTCTGACCCCAATTCGAAAGAAGTGGTACGGGGGAGGTGATTATGGCGGCGGCGGCGGTCAGCTCGAAGCCGTCGTTGCCGGCGGTTCCGCTGACAGTTATTTGCCCGCGTTCCCACTGCACGCGCGAGACGGCGGCGCCGAGTCGGATGTCGGGAACGTCGGCGGCGAGGAGGTTGACGACCGAGGCGTAGCCGTCGACGCATCGGGCGATCGCGCGCTCTTCCTCTTCACCCGGACTCGCGCCCTCGGCCATCGCGCGTTCGCTGACGATGCCGGGATCGGCGGCCTGGAAGCCGCGGACCCACTGGGAGGCGAGCGAGCGTTCACGCGCGAGCTTGTGTCCGCCGGGGCGTTCGGCGAGGAAGTCGGCGAACGAGCGATCGGGCTTGCGGTGCGCGTCGAGGAGTCGGAGGACGCGGTCGAGACGATCCCAATAGTCGGCGACGCGAACGAAGCCGCGGCGGTCCGACTGCAAGCGATCGCCGACCACGTTGGCGAGCGGCAGGCGGCCTTCGCGGAGTAGTTTCCGTGTGATCGGAGCGCCGCCATGGACGAACTCGGCGCCGAGCTCTATGGGCGTCGGGCTGCCGTCGTCTCTTGTACTATGTATTCGCCCGCCGACGCGATCGCGCGCCTCGAGGACGATCGAGCGAACGCCGAGGAGAGCGAGGTCGCGCGCCGCCGCGAGGCCAGCCGCACCGGCGCCGATTATGACGACGTCAGCCGTGTTCGACACGGATGAGCTCACGTCGCAAGTCTCATGCTGTACGGAAGTTGTAGCCAACCTTTACGCCGCGGGCGCTGTCGAAAGTCATGCCCGCTCGGTATTCTCCAATGCCGATCATGTCTCGCTCAAGACTCGTTGTGAATCGTCCTCGACACGCCGTTTTCTACGTATTGTGGGGCGCGGCCGTCATCGTTACGGCGGCCTGTGCGCACAGTGGCTCGAGCCGTATGATGACGGCGACCGGTCCGGAGGCCGCGAAGGTGAAGGCCCGCGCCGACAGCACCCGCTGGCCGTATACGGCCGCGGACATCCGGTTCATGTCGACGATGATTCACCACCACGCGCAGGCCATCGTGATGGCGAAGATGGCGTCGACGCACGGGGCGAGCGAGTCGGTCCAGCGGCTCTGCCAGCGGATCATCAACGCCCAAACCGACGAGATCGCGATGATGACCCGCTGGTTGCAGGACCGCAACCAGCCGGTGCCCGAGCCGAACCCGGCCGGTGAAACGATGCAGATGGGCGGCACGACGCACACGATGCTGATGCCGGGCATGCTGACGGAAGAGCAGATGAAGCAGCTCGAGGCCGCGCGCGGGCCCGAGTTCGATCGCTTGTTTCTGACTTTCATGATCCAGCACCATCGCGGCGCCGTAACCATGGTGCAGGAGCTGGTGTCGAACCGCGGTGCCGCGAACGACGAGACGGTGTTCAAGTTCGCCGCGGACGTGAACGTCGATCAGACCACCGAGATCAACCGGATGCTCGAGATGTTGCTCGTGGCGCCTTGACGTCGCCGATGGGATCTCGCGCCATTTTTTTCTCCACCCCGAGGAGCTGTACATGAGAACGTCCCCCTCCCTTGCCGTCCGCTTGGGCGCCTTCGCAGCATCGCTGGGCATCGCGGCGTGTGGCGGCTCGAACCAACCGACCTCGCAGCCGACGCCCGTGACGCAGGCCGGAAGCTCGACGCCGCAGGTCGACGCGCGCTCGAATCTCAAAGCCGGCTTGGCGGACGCCGGCGAAGCCACTTTCGGCCTCAAGCTCGACGCCAAGGCCGTTTCGCCGAAAGGCTTCATGGGCCAAACGAACTCCGACCTCACCTTCGTCGGCAAGTACGCGATCCAGGGCAACTACAATGGCCCCGTGATCTGGGACATGAGCAATCCGTCGAACCCGGTCGTGGTTGCGGCGTACGAGTGCCCGGCGTCGCAGAACGACGTCTCGGTTTATAAAAACCTCATGTTCATGTCGGCCGAAGCGTATAACGGCCGCATCGATTGCAAGCCGAGCGGCCAGTTCAATCCGGCGGACTCGGTGAGCAAGGATCGCTTTCGCGGCGTGCGCGTGTTCGACATCTCGGACATCAAGAACCCGAAGCTCATCACCAACGTGCAGACGTGCCGCGGCTCGCACACGCACACGGTGGTCGAGGATCCGAAGGACAAGGACAACGTTTACATCTACGTCTCGGGTTCGGCGCCGCTGCGTTCGCCGAGCGAGCTCCCAGGGTGCGTCGCCGACACCACGCGGAGCAACGCGTCGACGTCGCTGATGCGGATCGAGATCATCAAGGTTCCGCTGCTGCATCCTGAGCAGGCGTCGGTGATCAACCGCGCCAACATCTTCTCAGACCTCAAGTCGGCGCCGTCGCACGGGTTGTCGGATGCGGATAGGGCGGCGCTGAAGCACGCGGTGGATTCGGTGAAGGCGAACCACAACGGCTTCATCGCGATCAATCCGAGCACGAAGCTCGAGTTCGTGGTGAATCCGTTCTTCGTTCGCGCCCAGCTCGATAGCATGGTGAAGGCGCGCGGCGGCACGGTGGCGGCGCAGAACCAGCCGTCCACGGCGACGTCGGCCGACACGGCCGCGCTGCGCAGCGCGCTTCAGACGATCGTCGATCGTCAGTTCACGCCGAACCCGAACGCGGCGAAGCCGGGAGTCAGCGCGGAGTCGCCTTTCCGTCAGTGCCACGACATCACGGTCTATCCGTCGCTCGGCCTGGCCGGTGGCGCCTGCGAAGGACACGGCTTCCTGCTCGACGTCTCCAATCCCGCGGCGCCGGTTCGTCTCGACGCCGTCGCCGATTCAAACTTCTCATATTGGCACTCGGCGACGTTCAACAACGACGGGACGAAGATCCTGTTCTCGGACGAGTGGGGCGGCGGTGGCGCTGCGAAGTGCCGTGCCGGCGACCCGAAGGAGTTCGGCGCCGACGCGATCTTCACGATAGGCCCGGACAAGAAGCTGCACTTCCAGAGCTACTACAAGCTCCCGTCGATCCAGACGGACAAGGAGAACTGCGTCGCGCACAACGGATCGCTCATTCCGATCCCTGGCCGCGACGTGATGATCCAGGCGTGGTATCAGGGCGGTATCTCGGTGTTCGACTTCACGGACCCGAAGCACCCGTTCGAGATCGCCTATTTCGATCGCGGCCCGATCCAGCCTGACCGCTTCAGCATGGGTGGCTCATGGTCGGCGTATTGGTACAACGGCCAGATCATCAGCTCCGAGATCGCGCGCGGCCTCGACGTGGCGGACATGGTGCCGACGCAGTACGTGAGCCAGAACGAGATCGACGCCGCGAAGACCGTGCACCTGGACCAGCTCAACGTGCAGGGTCAGCCGAAGCTGGTGTGGCCGCCGAGCTTCTCGCTCTCCAAGGCGTACGTGGACCAGCTCGAGCGCAACAAGTGTCTGTCGTCGTCGCGCATCGCGGCTGTCCGGCAGAGTATTTCGCAGGCTGAGGGGCTTTCCGGCGCGGCGCGTCGCGATGAGCTCAACAAGATCGCGGCGTCGCTCGACGCCGATCGAGGCAGCTCGTGTGATCAGCCGCGGATTGGCTGGCTCCAGAAGTCGCTTCGCGATCTGACGGGGCAAGTGGTTCCGTAAGGCCTCGTACTGGCTGGGAGGGCCTGCTGTCTTCGGACAGCAGGCCCTTTGTTTTTCCCTGACGAGGGAAACGACGACGCGGTAGAATTGACTCGCCCATGGCCATCCACCGTTCCGAGAACCGCCGCGGAAGTTCGCTCCCCTCGATGTCATCGCCGGGGCGCGCTCACTGCGAAGCACCCCTGGGTTCCCCATCGCCGCCGTGCTGTCGATCAGCGCCTCCCGGCGCGTCGCGCGTCGCAAGTCGACTCGGCGATCGCGTTACGAATGCGATGAACCTCTTTGCGAAGCTTTAGCACCGTAAAGGTACGTGCATTGCCTTTTTGATCCTCCGATCGGGGTCTGACCCTATTTAGAACATTTGAAATAGGGTCTGACCCTAATTCGGGACGGGTTCGGGCCGGGGGGGGGGACGGGAAACGCGGGCGTCGTTGGTAGTTGTGCTTACGGTCGCATTGGGCCTTCTGCTTACCGACGGGTGCCGAAACCGGCGCGGCCGGCAGGAGATTGGCGCTGACGGTAAGCGGCATTATCTGACCTACACCGCCGCGGGCGAAGTCACGCTGGCCGACGGCGAAGTCAATATCTACGGAGCGACGGGCGCCGGTGCATTGTCTGATGTGGCCGCGCGCGCGAAACCGCTCGTCTATGTCCCCAACTCGCGCTCGGCGTCGGTCACGGTGATCGACCCCGCCTCGCATACGATCGTCCGGACGTTTCGGGCCGGTCGTGTGCCACAGCACGTCGTTCCGTCGTATGACTTGTCCACGTTGTGGGTACTCAACAACGAGGACAGCCAGCTGACACCGGTGGACCCCGTGACCGGTGCGAACGGCAAGCCGATCGACGTCGACGATCCGTACAACATGTATTTCTCACCGGATGGGCGATCAGCGATCATCGTGGCCGAGCGGCGACAACGCCTCGATTTCCGCGATCCGAAGACGATGGAGCTCCAGGAATCCGTCGAGACGAGATGTCGCGGGATCGACCATGTCGAATTCACGTCCGACGGTCGCTACGCGATCGCGACGTGTGAGTTCAGCGGCAGCCTGGTGAAGGTCGATCTCGTGAATCGACGGTCGATCGGTATGCTGTCGCTCGACGGCGGCGTCGGTCAGGGCGGCGCGATGCCACAAGACATTCGGTCGTCGCCGAGCGGAGACGTTTTCTATGTCGCCGACATGAAAGCGGGGGGCGTTCGCCTGATCGACCCAGACTCGCTTCGGCAAGTCGGGTTCATCCAGACTGGTACTGGCACGCACGGACTGTATCCGAGTCGCGACGGGAAGCTGCTCTACGTGACGAATCGTGGATGGACCACGCTGCGTGCTGCATCGAACGGCCCGGGATCGATCAGCGTCATCGATTTCAAGACGCGTCGCGTGGTCGCAGAGTGGCCGATTCCCGGCGGCGGGAGCCCGGACATGGGGAATGTGACCGCCGACGGAAAGGAGCTATGGGTCTCCGGCCGCTATGATCGCGAGGTCTACGTGTTCGACACCGCGACGGGTCGACTCACCTACCGCATTCCCGTCGGCAAAGAGCCGCACGGTCTTTGTGTTTGGCCGCAGCCCGGTCGCTACTCGCTGGGGCACACGGGCAACATGCGTTGAGTGCTGAGACACGCGACCCGGGACGTGGTAGTTGACGTGTCGTGCAATACATCCCGCCGAGTCCGGCGGGAGTCGGGTGACTCCACGCACGGTGCGAGGGTTCTTTCATTGATCGGAGACTGCTGGTCGCATTGACGACCACTTTCTCGCGGGGTAGGTTCGCCCGGCCAGTCTATACCAAGAGCACGACCGAGATTTCTGCGCGCCGCCGACTGGTGCGCATGCAGATTCGCTCGATTGTGAAGGCGTTGTAAGCAGCCGGCTGCTCTCCGTGGCCGGCCCATCCCTGCTCTCGGAGAAGATCGGCTATGTCATTGCGTCGGCGTCGTACGCGCCTGCGAGCGCTCGTGCGTGGTCAACATTGGGGGAGACTGGCGGGCGCGGTGTTGCTGGTGGCAGCGGTGCTCGGCCCGAATCGGAGCACCGGCGCACAAGTAACCAACACGGGGACGATCGCGGGCCGGGTGAGCGATGCCAATTCGGGCATCCCCATCGTCGGCGCAAGCGTCCGTGTGTCGGGAACCCAGATCGGCGCCGCGACAACGGAAGACGGGCGCTACACGATCCGCGGCGTCCGGCCGGGCGCCACCGAAGTCGTCGTCACGCGCATCGGCTACGAGCCAAAGCGGACGAGCGTGACAGTTACCGCGGGCGGCACGGTCACGGTCGACGTAGCGCTGTCGCAGGCGGCGTTTTCGCTGTCGGAGGTCGTCGTCACCGTCACCGGCGCGCAACGCAAGGCGGAGATTGCCAACACAGTCGCCTCCGTCGACATCGGCACGAAGGCGACAGAAACGACTGCCAACTCGCTGGGACAGCTCATCTCCGGCCAGGCGGCGGGCGTTCAGATCATCTCGGCCGGCGCGGCGGGAGGCGGGTCGCGAATTCGAATCCGGGGCCAATCGTCGCTTTCACTCGGCAACTCGCCCGTGGTGTATGTCGACGGCGTGAAGGTCTACTCCGAGGCGACGACGGCGAGCGCCACGCGCTCATCCCGGTTCGATGACATCAATCCCGACGAGATCGAGACGATCGACATCCTCAAGGGACCGGCCGCGGCGACGCTCTACGGGACGGAAGCGGCGAATGGCGTCATCAACATCACGACCAAGAAGGGGAAGGTCGGCCAAACGCGTTGGAGTGTCTTCGGCGAGACGGCTGACTCGAAGGATCCGAGCGCGGGGCACTACCGCGACTTGTGGATCTCCTTCGACCGAACGAAGAAAGGCTCCGACAACAAAGCGCTCGAGTGCATGCTCACGTCGATGGCCGCGGGCTCGTGCAAGGTCGACTCGGTGTACCACGGCAACGTGTTGAATCAGCCGGGGCTGACGCCGTTGGTGCACGGCGGCGTGAACAAGGTTGGCGCGCAGGTAAGCGGCGGCAACGAGCGAAATCAGTACTTCGTCTCGGGCGAGTACAACAAGGAGATGGGGCCGTACAAGATGCCCGCTGCCGAGGTCGCCCGGTTGGAGAAAGAGCGGGGCGGGGCGGTGCCGTACAACCAGATCTATCCGAATGCCGACGCGCGCACAAATCTGCGCGCGAATCTGTCGACGCAGCTCGGCTCCAAAGCGGACATCAACATCTCCGGCGGATACCTGTCGCGTGCGGACCGACAGCCGCAGAACGAGGACAACTCGGTCGGGCTGATGGTGGACGCGGTCGCCGGCAAGGCGCGCACCGACCTCTTTCAAATCCGAAGCATCGTCGGAACGGATACCGTCAAAGTTCCGCTGAACGGATACCGAAGCTATCCGATGGGCGACATCTTCGCGCAGGAGCGCAACGAAAATACGAATCGATTTACACAGTCGCTGAATGCGCGCTACTACCCGTTCTCCTGGCTCACCACGCGCGCGAACCTCGGATTCGACTACAGCTTGATCGAGCTGAAGAATCTCATTCGCTTCGACCAAGGGCCCTTCGGCGAGACGACGCGCACGGGAGACATCACCGATACGCGAACTGAGAACTCTCAGTACACGGCCGATTTCGGCGCGACCGGTACGTTCAACGTGCGCTCGAACGTGACGTCGAAGTCGTCCGTCGGCCTTCAGTATTACCGGACGTACAACGACTTCACGCAAGGGCGCGGACGGAACTTCGCGCCAGGCTCCGTGCAGATCGGGACGGGCGCCATCCAGACAACCGACGAAGGCACCGATCTCACGATCACGATGGGAAGCTACGCGGAGCAGATCTTTTCCTTCTCGGATCGGATTTTCCTGACGAGCGGCGTTCGTTACGACGGCAACAGTTCCTTCGGTAAGTCGTTCAAGGGTGTGTTCTATCCGAAGGTGGGGTTGTCGTGGTTGATCTCCGACGAGAGCTACTTCCCGCACCCGACGTGGTTGAACTCACTGCGGATCCGCGGCACGTACGGCGCGTCCGGCGTGCAGCCGAGCACCACGGCGGCCGCCCGCTTCTTTACGTCGACGACGGCGACGATCAGTGGAGCTGATCAGCCGGGCGTCCGCATCGGCGCGCTTGGAAATCAGAAACTTCGGCCGGAGTACTCCGGCGAGTTCGAGACCGGCTTCGACGCGCAGCTCTTCAGCAATCGGACGACCTTCGAGCTCACGTACTACAACAAGAAGACGAAGGATGCGATCATCGCCCGACCGATCGCGCCGTCGATCTCGGGATTGTCCTCGATCTTCGATAACCTGGGATCGATTCAGAACCAGGGATTCGAAGGCACGCTCAACAACCGGTTCGTCGACAACAACGATTTCAGCTTCGACCTGCAGATCACGGGCTCGACGCTGAAGAATCGCGTGCTCACGCTTGGTGAAGGCGTGACGCCGGTATTCACCGGCAACCGCAACACCCAGTACAACGCGCCGGGCTACCCGCTGTTCGGGCTCTGGGGCAAGGTCATTACGTGGAACGACGCGAACAAGGACGGTCTGCTCGCGGTGAACGAGGTTTGCCAGGAGCTCAACGGATGCCGCGGTGCGGACACGGCCATCTACTACGGACCGACTCTGCCGACGATCGAGCTGGCGCTCAATCCGCGCGTGGAGCTGCTGAAGCACAAACTTGCCATCTCGGCGCAGTTCGACCACAAGCAGGGCAATCTCAAGTTCAACAACACGCTCCGTCACCAGTCGCAGGGCGGATTGTCGGCGCGAGGATTCTGGGACCCGGAAGCGACGCTGTACGAGCAGGCGCGCACGATCGCGGTGAACAACTACTCCGTGTACAGCGGCATGTACGAGAACGGCCGGTTCACGCGTTTGCGCGAGGTCGCGGTGACGTATCAGCTGCCGGACGCACTGGCCAATCGGTTTCGCGCGAGCCGGGCGTCGATCGTCGCAGCGGGGCGCAATCTCCACGTATGGACGCCCTACACCGGCGTTGACCCGGAGGCCACGGTTGGAAACGGCGATCAGCGCGGATCTGAGGAGTACTTCGCGACGCCGCCGCTTCGCTACGTCACCTTCCGTCTCAACCTGAGCTTCTGAGGAGCGCCCAATGCTGAGCTATCATGATATGACGCGCTCCCGTGTCGCCCTGGCCGCTCTGGCTCTCATGAGTGCCGTGGGTTGCAAGAAGGACTCGCTGCTTCAAGTCACCGATCCGGACATTCTGAACCCCGGCTCGGTCTCCACGCCGACCGGTGCGACGCCTCTGCGCGTTGGCGTCATCGCTGACTTCACCGGGGCGTACGATGGCGGCACCGATTCGTACGTGACAATGACTGGCAACCTCGCCGACGAGCTTCTCGCCAGCGACACGTTCGACGGCCGCCTCACGATCAACGCGCGGAAGTCGGTCGAGAACAACAGCGAGATGGAAGCGGTGTACCGCGCCATGCAGCGGGCCCGCACGGGCGCGACACGTGCGGCCCTCACGCTCGCCACGACCGCGCCCACGCCGCTGGCGAATCGCGGCGAGATGTACATGCTCCTCGCCTACACCGAGCTGTTTTTCGGCGAAGCGTGGTGCTCGGGCGTTCCGTTCTCGAGCGAGGACGGCGCGACGACAACGTTCGGAACGCCGCTCAAGACGGACGAGATGTTCCAACTCGCCGTGGCGCATTTCGACACTGCGCTTTCACTGGCCGAGACGAACTCCCGGGTGTTGAACGGCTCCAAGCTCGGCAAAGGGCGCACGCTCATGAACCTCGGCAAGTTCGCCGAGGCGGCGGCGGCGGTGAACGGCGTGCCGACAAATTTCATTCTCACGACGTCGCACTCGGCGAACAGCTCGTCGAACGGCGCGTGGAGCGGTACGACGAGCGGTGCATCGCGCTACCGACTCGTATCGGGGGAGGGAAAGAACGGCCTGGCGTTCCTCGGCCAGACGGCGGCACAAGATGGACGCATTCCCTGGTCGGCCTCGACACGTGCGGGATTCAGCAGCCAGTTCACCAACCAACCGAACCAGAGCAAGTACACGCAATTCAGCGACGGCGTCGTGACGACGGGTGCGGAGGCCAGGCTCATCGACCTCGAGTCGCAGCTGCAGGCCGGAACGCAAACGGCGCGTGACGCGGTATATGCGGGTCTCAACTCGCTCCGCACGGGCGGCGCCCCGATCGGCGGAACGACGACGACCAACGTGACCGTCGCCGCCCTCACCACCGGCGCGCCGACGACGCAGGATGCCGCAATCGACTTGCTCTATAAGGAGCGCGCCTACTGGCTGTGGCTCACCGGTCACCGGCTCGGCGATCTTCGCCGGCTCGTGCGCATTTACAAGCGGGGCGTCGAGGCGGTGTTCCCGACGGGGCAGCTCACGCCGCCGCTCGACGGCACCTATGGCACGGGCACGACGATCACCGTGCCGTTCGCGGAGCGCAACAACCCAAAGTTCCAGGGTTGCCTGGACGAGAAATAGTTGGCGGTCCGACGAATGACGAATCGGTTGCTCGTACTTTGTTCGTTGACGGGGTTCGTCGGCTGCTACTCGTACCAGCCGATCGAGCCCGCGACGGCGCCGGTGGGGACGGAAGTACGGGCGCGGATCACCGGAGCCGCGTCGGATCGTGTGTCACCGCTGATCGGCAGCCTGGACACACGCGTGCTCGTCGGGAACGTCGTCGAGAACAACGGCGGCTCGATGCTGCTCGAGGTTCCCAACGGCGCCATGCCGAACGTCAGTGACGGCGTGGTGCACCTGCGAGCGCGAGTTCCCGTTTCGGCTTCGGATTTCGTGAGCATCGAGCGGCGCAAGCTCGATGTCGGCCGCACCGCGCTGTTCAGCGGCGGCATTCTCGCCGGGGTGTCGCTCGGGGTCGCGCTAGCGCTTCGCTCGGGCGGAAATCCCGAGCCGGGGAAGACTCCGGAGGAGCCTCCGCCGATTCTTCGGATTCCGATCCACGTGATCAGGTTCTAGCGCGCGAAATACGCTTCGATCGCCCAACCCATCACCGTCTGAACGAAGTCGCGCGTGCCGGCGTCGTCCGGCCCGACGGCGTCCGTCACCGTCTGCTTGAGCGAGAGCAACAGCTCCTCGGCCGAGGGATACAGCGCGCGCGCGTTGCTGGTAAAGTCCTCCACCGAGACGCGAAGGCTGAGAAGTAAATCCGGCGGGACATGGGCGGAATCGAACTGACCGTCGCGCGACACCGAGCTGAGCGCCGCCAAATGCGTTTTGAGGTCGACATCCGCGACGGCGCAGCGCTCGGAGGCGCGCAGATTGGCCTGGCGCAGGAGCGTGCGCTCGATGAGAGAGAGCTCTGTGTTGGCGGGCGGTCCGAATGTGGGCTGCATCGGCAGAGAGCAGTTGTGGAGCCTTGGGGCGACCGGCTCACGATGAGGCGGGAAGGGCGAATGTAGGCAAGCCGGCGGTGACTAGGACACCGCCGGCTCGATCCCCCTATGACTGCATCGTCATTCCTACGGGCCGGACGCCACCGATCGTCAGATGGGGCAGCCGGACGCGAAGCTATCAAAGCACCACTCATGCCACCCTTGGGTCGGCGTCCGTGGGGTCAACGTTCGACGTCGGACCGAAGGTGTAAAGGAACTTGACTCGCATTGTTGACACGGATCAAAAAACTTCACGACTCTGACGCATTCAAAACGGACCAAAAAACCGCACGACTCTGACCCCAAATCAGAAAACAGAATCTGAGCGCTCTCTCTCGGTTTCGAGCTCGGCGCGGCCGGCCGGTGTCAGACGCACGCGAATCTGGGTGTAGTGAATCCCGGGTTGCGTACGGTCGAGCCGTGGCATGCCGACGATTTCGATACGACCTGTTGCCTCGAGAAGAAACAGCAGCTGTGCGACGGTGGAAAACTCAGAGAGGTGTCGAGGGCCATCGCCGTCCCTCGCGAACAGGTGCTCACCGCCACGATCGGCGATTTGCGTGAGCAACTGGCGATATGAGTCCAGCACGACTGATCCTGCCGATGGCGCGAGAAGATTTGAACGACGCGACCCGGCGACGTTCCAGCGACCGGTGACGGCGCCGGAACATCGTCGAGCCGAACCCAGGACTACGGGTTCGTGGCCGTCAGGTAAGGCGACTGACGGAACATCTCGTCGATCGCCGCGGTGATGGACGCGTTGGTCTGCGTGCCGTTCGCCAAGCCGGTTGCGACGCCAGCCCATGCGGCGTTGATGCTCTGCGCCAGCGGGTTGACGGTGAGCGTCGGGATCAAAGTGATGACGAGCGTCCCACGCTCGTACGCCGTCGTTCCAACGACCGGGAACCACGGGTACACGAGAATCCACGAGTTGTTGAACGCGGGCTGGAATGCCCATACGGGCGAGAAGCCCCAGATCGTGAACCAGTTGCTGGTAGCGAATGCGTTGAAATTGTCACTCTCCGTCGCCCCGATGAGCACGACGAAGTCCGGCGTGACCGACGCCGACGGGATCACTTCCGTGTAGCCTCGCGCCAGGAAGTCCTGACGAGTCCGCGCGATGATGGTCGCGTCGAAGTCGCGCGAGATGGGTACCGGAGCGCCGACCACCGGTAGGAAGTGCACGACCGTGTCCGGCATTGCGAACGTATGCAACACGGTAAAGTTGAATGTCGAGTCCTTGAACGTGGTGACGATGTTGCTCGTAGCGGGTACTACGATCAGGTTGACGTCGCCGTCGTCGCCGCACGCAGCCGTCGTCAGCAGACCCGCAACGCCAACGACGAGGCCGGCGGCTCGAAGAGTCGTCCACGTGTGGCGTCCGAATTGTGGTGTACCGATCATTCGTTCCTCCATGCTCCTCTCAAAATGGATGCGACGCGGCGATCAGCCGCGATAGCAGGCTACCGGTCAGCGCGTTCGCGCTGTATTGGGCCTTGGGCGTTGGTCTTTTGTCCAAACGCGCGGCGGCGCGGCCGCGACGCGGTGTCGCGCCGGGCCGATCAGCGGAAGTGCGCGATGATCAGTTCGCGGCTGGCTCGAGCAGCGCGGAAGAGCGCGCCGATGCGGTGCGCATCTGACTCGACGCCCCGTATGGGATGGGAAGAACGAAACTGAAGGTCGCGCCGCGGTTGGAATTGTTCGCCGCCCAGATGCGGCCGCCGTGCGCGGCGATGATCGAACGACAGATCGCCAAGCCGAGTCCGAGACCCTGCGGCTTGGAGGTGACGAACGGTTCGAAGACGGCGTCGATCAGGCCGGCGGCGACTCCGGGCCCGCGGTCGGTGACGGAGATGCGCACCGTGGCGCCTTCCTCGGCCGTCGTGATCGTCAGGGTGCGATCGCGCGGCGCGTTGTCCGCCATCGCGTCCGACGCGTTGACGATGAGATTGAGCAACACCTGTTGGAGCTGAACCCGATCGGCGGATACTTCCGGAATGGATGCGGACAAATCGGTCCCGACGGTCACCCCGCGCCGAATGAGGTCGCTGTGGGCCAACTCGAGCACGTCGGCGACGACGTCGTTCGGGCCGACGAGCTGCCGAACCGCGTCGTCCTTGCGGATGAGTCCCCGCACGCGATGAATGACCGAGCCGGCGCGGAGACTGTCGGCGACCATGTCCTCGAGGATCTCTCGCAGCATCACCTGATCGGGCTTCTCGCCCGCCATCATCCGCTGAGCGACGCGGGCATTGGTGAGGATCGCGGCGAGCGGTTGATTGAGCTCGTGCGCGACGGCGCCGGATAGCTCACCGAGCAGCGCGACACGCCCGAGGTGGGCGAGCTCGTGTCGCTGCACCTCGAACTCTCGCTCGGCGCGGCGGCGCTCGGTGATGTCGCGGACCATCATGATCAGGCAGGGCTGTCCGTCGACCGTGACGGTTTCCGCGGCGAGCACGGCACGCAGCGTCGCGGCATTCTTTCGCCGAAGGTCGAGCTCGAATTCCCTGATGTATCCCTGTGCGGCGATGCAACCGGAGACGTCTTCGCTCTCGGCGCGACTCGCGTAAATCGAGAGATCGTCGACCGTGCTGCCGATCGCCTCGCTTCGCCGATAGCCGAACAGCATCTCCCATCGATCGTTGATCTCGACGATGCGCATGCTCGGATACTGCACGATGGCGATGGCGTCGAGGCTGGCGCGAAATGCCTTGGCGAAGCGTTCCTCAGAAGCGCGAAGAGCGGCTTCGATGCGGAGTCGGACGTCGATCTCTTCGCGCAACGTCGCGTTGGCAGTGGTGAGCTGCGCCGTGCGTTGCGCGACCCGCTGCTCGAGGTACTCGCTCAGGATGCGCAGCTCGGATTCGCTGCGGCGCAGCGACTGCTCGGCGCGCTTGTGGTCGTCGATGTCCGTGGACGTGCCGTACCAGCGAGTGATGCCGCCGGCCTCGTCGCGCACGGGGATGGCGCGGTCGAGGTGCCAGCGGTACCCCGCGTGCCGCGCCGACCAGAACCGCGCTTCGTGCTCGTGCGGCCGACCGCTGGCCACGCAACTGCGCCACGCCGCGCCGAACTCGCCGCGGTCCGCCGGATGGACGACGGCGAGCCACGTTTGATCGGTGATCGGCCCCGGCTTGGTATCGGTGAACTCGTACCACCGGCGATTGAAGTAGTCCACCTGCCCGTCGCCACGCGCCGTCCAGACGATTTGCGGCATCGCGTCGGCGAGGCTTCGAAAACGTGACTCACTTTCGCGCAGCGTCGCTTCACGAAGCAGCGCCGCCTCGGCGAACTTGCGCGCGGTGATGTCGGTGGAAACGCCGATCATCCGGGTGGCGAGTCCGTCGGTGTTGCGGATGACGACGCCTTTATTGTGCAGCCACTTCACCGCGTCGCCGTTCTTGATTCTGAATTCCGCTTCGTACGGCAGGTCCTCCTCGAGCGCGCAGAGCACGGCCGCCTCGACGCTGGACCGGTCGTCGGGATGGACCAGTTCCTCGATGAAATGCTTGTAGGTCGAGGCGCGCTCGATCCCGTTGTATTGCGACGCCGCACCGGAAACAGTGCCGACGCCGTGTACCAGGTCCCACTCCCACGTTCCCATGCGCGCCGCGGTCAGCGCGATCTGCAGCTGCTGCGCGGTGCGCCGTGCCTCCTCGACCGCGCGTGCCCGCTCGCGGACGACCGCCGTGAGCGTGAGCAGCGGAATGAAATTGATGATGAGGAACAGCTGGAGTGAGTAGACGTTGTCGGTGATCGAGCGTTCGTCAAACGGCCCACGCCCGTGAATGGCGCCCCAGACCGACGCCAGCGCGAAGACGAGGAGGCAGGAACTGACACCCGCGGGTCCGAAACGGACGGACGCCCAAAAGAGAAATGGGAGCGGCGCGAAGAGGAGTGCCGGCATGGCGGCAAGGCCACCCGCCGGCTCCTCGAAGACGAACAGGCATACCAGCGCCAGCCCGACCGCAAGCCAAGCCGCCTCGATGGCGCGACGCGGCGGTATCGAGCGCAGGCGGAACGGCAGGTGATCGCCCCACGTGACCATGGCGGGAACGATCGCCAGGATGGCGAGCAGGTTCGAGAAGAACCGACTGCTCCAGACGTCCCAGTAGGCGTCGACTCCGTAGTGATTGAGCTTGACGAGTCCGGCGTCGAGGAAGGACGACAGGAGCGCCGGGATGAGAGTTCCGCCGACAACGAAGAGGGCAACGCGGCGCACGCTGTCGAGACGGATCGGCCCGTCGACATATCGGCGAACGATCACGGCCCCGATCAGTGCTTGGGCACAATTGCTGACAAACCACGACAGCATCATCCCGATCGGAACGCCGGAGTTCCACTCGCTCAGGATGTGAGCCGGTAAAACGGCGGCAATCAGGAAGGGCCAGCTTCGCGTCGGCGCCAGCAGCAGGGCGCCCAAGAGAATCGCGTTCGGCGGCCACAGCGTCGACACCGGCTGCGGCTGTGGCGTGAGGGCGAATCCGACCTCAGCGCCGAGAAAGTAAGCGATGCTGACGGCGAGCGCCCTAAGCACGGGAATGACGCTCGCATTTCTTATAGGTTGGCGCATTGGACTTTGGTCCAATAACCCGAAATCACGTTTTTGCCGGGCGCGCGGCATTCTGAAACGGCGGGTCCGCCGACCGGTTTGACCTCCGGCCAGTTTGTCACCAGTGCAGCGATTCCGCTAGCTGGCGGCAGTTATTGCCCACTCCGTCAGATCGCGCGTTCGATGACTCGGCGAATCAGTTCCGTTAGCGGAAGGACGCTCAGCGCCAACGGCAGGAAGGGAAGGGCCGTCGCGAACACCAATGCCAGCAAGGATCTGAAACCCACGGGGAGGACTTGAATGCCGCGGACCACCTCGAAGGAGTTGGAGAGGTCGGCGAGGGACTGAATGTCGGCGCTGCCAAGCAACGGCTCCGACGCCGTTTTTCGGCTCCCCAACCAGGTCTGCCGGAACTGGTCGACGTAGCGCGACGCCAGCTCACCATACTCGAGCGAGCCGTGAAAACCGGTGCGAATGAGTGCCGAGGAGAAGAACGCGAGGGGAGCGGTCGCGAGGAGCGTAAAGAAGATCGGAAAGCCGACGATGTCCGGCACGAACCGATCGATCTTCATGTCGTCCTGAAAGACCCGGCCGCCGATCTCGCCGGCGATCGTGATCGTTTGCGCGACGAAGACGGGCGCCAACGCGGTGAGGCTCCGGGCGAGGAACCCAAGTCCGCCCGCGTGGTCTGGATGAAGCGCGTTCAGGCGGAGCGCCAAGCGCGACGTGCGCCAGAGGAAACTGATCCAGATGATCAGGCGGTAGTACCAGCGCAGGATGACGAAGCGAAAGACGTTGAGGCTGACGAGCGAGTACCACCAGCCCGCCGCGGTAAGGTGCGAGCGCCCGTCAGACGCGAGCTCGAGATACCACATCCCGGGGCGCGTGGCCCATTGGTCGCGTCGAATGGAAAAGCTGACGAGGCTCGAGATGACGAAGAGCGCGACCTCGACGGCCACCGAGTTGCGCATGCGGATCGTACTGTCGATGATCGCGTCGAAGCGTGAGAGCTCGCCGCGCACGACGATCCCGCGATCGACGAACTGTCGAACGATGTCACGCATCCAGCGATGCACGAGCGGCTCGGCGGCGATCAGCATCGGGAGCGCGATGAGGAAGCGTGTCTGGATGTTGAGATCCAGCACGAACGGAATGCGCGCTCCGTCGAATGCTTTGCCGTCACTCAGCGACAGCAGCAACAGCGGCAGCCACGTGATGAGGATAACGGCCATCAAGCGTCGCTCGACTCGTTCGATCGGTGGATCGAGCAAGCGAGACCGCTGATAGAGTCTGTAGAGTGGGCCGCCGATCGTCAGCGAAAAACGCTCGAAGCGATCGGTTTCAGCCCGTGACGAATAGCCGATGGCCCGGCCTCCTTCGAGCAAATGTTCCGCGCGAGGGACGTTAGGCAGCCTGTCGTCCAGGCCCGCAGTGGACAATCGTCCCACCGCTCCTTTGGTGACTCCGAAAAACAAAGACGACGAGCATTGTCCCTTAGTCCAATGGAGCAGGGTGGGTGTGGGCGGATAATTACCGACGTGATTCCGGTCGTGTTCGCTGTGGAGGCACGCCGTGTCGCCAAGACCCGACACATCACCGTCTCGGATGACGGTCCAAACTGAGTCCTGGATAGGAATCGTCGACGACGACGCGTCGATTCGAAAGTCGCTCGCCCGGATGTTCCGAGGAAACGGGATCCGAACGGTGACGTTCGGCTCGGCGGAGGAGTATCTCGACCACCCCGTGCCCGTGGAGCCGCGATGCCTCGTGCTCGACGTTCACCTTGGCGGCTTGAACGGGTTCGAGTTGCAGGCGCGACTGGTCGCGGAAGGCAAGCTCACGCCGATCATCTTCATCACCGCGCACGAGCTGTGTTCCTCGGAGCTCGCGCGCTGTCCCGGGTCGTGCGGCTATCTCAGAAAGCCATTCGACTCGGAGGCACTCATCTCGCTGGTCCGACCGCATCTCAATGGCCACTCGACAGACTAATCAATCGTGATGCACATGCCTCGTACTCAAATTCCCAGGCAGCGGATCCCCATCGCAAGCGGAACCGCGACTGAAACCGGTCGACGTCCTTCCGTCGTTGAAAACGACGTCCTCGATTCTCTTTCTACGCAAATCGCCGTGCTCGACGACAACGGAGTCGTGGTGTACGCGAACGCCGCGTGGCGAACCGCGGCCGCTGAACGCGTCGGCGGGGCTGATCGCGCGGTCATCGGGCGCAATTTCCTCGGCGAATGCCGCCGCGCCGAAGCCCGCGGCGTCGATGGAGCGCGAGCGCTTCGCCAGGCAATCGAAGCGGTGCTCGCGCGTCGAATGACGCGGTTTCGCGGCGACTATCGACGCCACGGCGAGGAACGCTGGTACGAGGTGATCGTCGATGCGGTCAAACATGAAACCGGCGGGGTCATCGTCTCGGTCGCCGACGTCACCGAACGCCGGCGCGACGAGAGCCAGGCCGAGTTGAGGCGCCGACATGTCGCGCACCTCGGACAAATGGCGATGATGACCGAGATCGCATCGGCGCTCGTGCACGAGATCAAGCTGCCCGTCACCGCAATCCGGCTCAACGCGCTCGCCGGCGCAACGCTCCTCGGGTCGCCGCGCACCGCGTTCGACGCCGTGTGGAGCGACAGCCGCGAAGCGTGGCAGATGTTCAAGGACGTCTATGACGACGCGTCACGCGCCTCCGGCGTGATCGAGCACGTGCAACAGCATGTGCGCCGACAGGGCACACACGGCACGATCGTCGACATCGGCGAGACCTGTCGGACGACCGCCAGGCTGCTCGAGTACGAAGCGACGCTGCGCGGCGCGCGGCTCGAGCTCGATGTCGAGGCGGACGTGCCGGCGGTTGTCGGCGATGCGATCGAGATTCAGCAAATCGTGATGAGCCTGACGATGAACGGCCTGGACGCGGTGTCGGCGTCTTCGAAGCGCGTGGTCACGCTCGGGGTTGCCGCACGCGGGGCCGAGGTCGAGCTCTTCGTCCGTGACACCGGGCCGGGGCTCTCACCGTCCGTGAGGCAGCATCTCTTCGAGTCGTTCTTTACCACGAAGGAATCCGGACTCGGCATGGGACTCATGGTCGTGCGCTCGATCACCGAACGGCACCGTGGCCGTGTCAGCGCCGAGGACAGCCCCGACGGGAGGGGAGGCGCCATCTTCCGCGTGCACCTGCCGGTCTCATAGCGCGAGCGAACGACGAGCCCGAGGCTAACGACCGAATAATCGGCGCCGGAGCTGAACGACCCGTGTGTCGACGACGCTGTCGGCCGCGCGGGCGAGCGCTACGGTGTACTGGCCGGCCTCGAGCCGCCACCGTCGCTCCGTTGTATCGAAGCGCGCCAGCAGCCGTGGATCGGCGACGAGCGATACCCGTCGTGATTCCCCGGGGCGGAGCGTCACTCGTTCAAAGCCGAGGAGACGCTGGCGGCGGCCGTCTGGCGCGCGCACGAGATAGAGCTGCGGCACATCAGCGCCAATCGAACGACCGGTGTTCATCACGGTCACGTTTGCCGCGATCGTAGTGTCCCCCTGAGCCGCCGCGGAGAAGTCGTCGTAGGAGAAGCTCGTGTAACTCAATCCAAATCCAAACGCGAAGAGCGCCGTGTCCTGCATCTTCGCGAACCATCGATAACCGACCTCCGCCCCTTCGTGGTACCAGAATGTTGTCGAAGTCCCGAGCGGCACGTCGCCGCCGGCGATGCGCTGATGCGGCATCTGCTCGATGGATCGTGGAAACGTCATCGGCAGTCGTCCGGACGGACTGACGACACCGGTGAGCACCTCGGCGATCGCTTCTCCTCCGGACTGGCCCGGAAACCAGGCCTCGACGATCGCTTTGACGCGCTGACGCCACGGCATGGCGACGGGGTTTCCGGTCTCGAGGACGACAATCGTCCTGGGGTTCGCCGCCGCGACGGCATCGATCAGCGCGTCTTGTCCATATGGCAGGGACAAGTCCGGCGCATCGAAGCCCTCCGACTCATGACGTGTAGCGAAAACGATGGCGACGTCCGATGCCTTCGCGACCGCGGCCGCCGACGAAGGGTACGCCCCGGGATCATAGAAAACGTCCGACGATGGAAGGAGCTTTTTCAGTTCCTTGAGCGGCGACGATCCGAAGTAGACTTCGCGCCGAATGGCGGCGAGCCCGCCCTCGCCGCCGACCGGTACATCGATGACCTGGCCGTTCGGCGGCGAACCCTGACTCGAGCCGGCACCGCTCAGGACGCCGAGGTCGGCGTGCCCGCCGATGATCGCGATGCGGCGCCACCGTGCGCCGAGCGGCAAGAGGTTATGCTCGTTCTTTAATAAAACGATCGCTTCCCGGGCGGTTTCCAGGGTCGCGGCGGCGTCCGCGACGGAGTCGATGCGAGGAGCATGCGTCCAGCGGTCGATGCCGACGGCGAAATACGACCGGAGCATGCGCCGAACCATGTCCGAGATCTGAGCGCGCGACACTGTTCCCTTGGCGACGGCATCGCGCAGCGGCTCGTTGAACCACTCGAGTGAATCGAGCTGCGCACCGGACTCCTGGTCCAGCCCTTTGAGCGCGAAGTCCCAATCATGAACGGCTCGCCAGTCGGAAAGAATCCAACCTCGGTAGCCCCACGCGTTCTTGATCACGCCGTTGAGGATGGGATCGTTCCCGCACGCGTACGCGCCGTTCACCTTGTTGTAGGCGCACATGAGTGTGCCGGGCTGGCCGCGTTCGATGGCGATCTGAAAGGCGAGCAGATCCGACTCACGGTGAGCCGCCCGGTCGATTTGCGCGTCCAGAACAAACTTGTTCGTTTCGCTGACGTTCAGCGAAACGTGTTTGAGCGACGCGATGACCCCCTGCGCCTGGGTCCCCGCTACCGTCTCCCCGCCCATGACACCCGACAGCCACGGGTCCTCCGAGATGTACTCGAAATTGCGACCGCCCCGCGCGTCACGGATCAGGTTGATGCCACCGCCGAGCGCGACGTTGAATCCCCGAACGCGAGCTTCACGTCCGACGATCTCTCCCATGCGGCGGGCCAGCGGCGGATTGAACGTCGCGCCGAGCGCGATGCCGGCGGGAAATGCCGTTGGTGAATCGCCGGGCCGATAGTTCGGCGGGCTCGTGACGCCAAGGCTCGCGTCGGTCATGCTCACGGCGGGGATGCCCAGGCGAGGAACACCGCGAACGTATCCGGCGCCTCGCGGCGCGTCTTTCGGAACACGCGGATCCGGCTGCTTGGTGCGAAAGTCGATCGGCATGAGACTGTACAGCATGCCGAACCGCTCGTCGTCAGTCATTCTGCGTTCGACTTCCCAAGCGCGGATGTCGGGAGAAACCATCCGCGATGTCGCGGCGGCGGTGATCGCGAGTCCGCAGACCGCCGCTATCGCCGCCGGCCGGATCATTGAAACGGGCCGACGCCGAAGCTCACGCTGACGATTGCTCCGATTCCCAGCAGGAGAAGCAGAAACGCGACGGCGAGCGTGAACGAGATCGGAAACCCGTTCTCGTCATGGAGCAGGCCGGCGGCCCTCATCTCGCGTCGTTCGCGTCGCAGACGCCACATGAATTGGACGTGAAACACGATCCCGACGGCGATCATTCCGGTGCCGAGGTAAACGAGCGCACTGCCAAAATTCCGCGGCGCCGCGGTCATCGTCAGCACCTTCTGTTCACCGAGTCGCGTGAAGAGCTCGTACATGGCGAAGCCGAAGCTCATCAGCGCGACCGACGTGCGAATCACACTCATCAGTGTCTGATCCGCCGTCATGCGCGTTTGGAAGAACGTCATGTCCGTGCGCTTCGACGAGAGCTCGACGGACACGTGATCGGGCTTTTCACCAACGGCAATCGCCGTCGGAATCGGTATGCTGCTCATAGCCGCATATACGTCCTGCTCCACCAGCCGTGGCATTGGACCGAGGGCCCAGAGCTGAGCCCCGTGGGCCCGACAGTTCGCGTCGGACCAAATGCCAATGGGTCGCGGAGTGTGCCGGACATACTCTCGGACCATGACAACCGCCGCGGTGATCACCCTTGCCATCAAGGTCAGTCTCGCATTGACGGTGCTGGCCGCCGGCATGCGTGCCCGACCGGCAGATCACCTCTGGTTGTTCCGCCGCCCGTCGCTGCTCGCGCGAACCATTCTGTCGATGAACGTCATGATGCCGCTCATCGCGATCTTGATGGTGTCGATCCTCGGGTTGAGTCAGCCGGTGAAGGTCGCGCTGGTCGCGCTGTCCATGTCGCCTGTGCCGCCGTTGTTTCCGCCAAAGGTGGTCGCCTCTCGGGGATCGGCCCCGTATGCGGTGTCATTGCTTGGCACGGCAGCAGCGCTCTCCGTTGTGTTGGTGCCGCTCAGCGCTTGGGCGATCGGTCGCCTCTTCGCGACGCCGGTTCGGATCCCGGCGCGGACGATTCTCGAGCTCGTCGGCCCGATCATATTCCTTCCGCTTGTCGTGGGGGGACTAGTCCGGCAGTTCGCTCCGACGTTCGCGGCCAAGTCGCTCAAGGCGATTGCCGCAGTGGCGACGTGGCTGCTGCGCATCGCCATCATCCCCGTTCTCATTGTTTCCTGGCCGGCGGTGCGCGAGCTGTTGGGGAACGGTACGTTGCTCGCGATGCTCGTCGTGTGTTTTTCGGGTTTGGCGATCGGGCACTACGTCGGCGGACCCGACGACGACCATCGCACGGTGTTGGCCCTCGCTACCGCCATGCGCCATCCGGGCATCGCGATCGCGATCGGGCAAGCCGCGTTTCCCGGCAACGAGGTGATCCGCGCGGCGGTGCTGCTGACCGTCCTCGTGGTCGCGCTGGCCACGATGCCTTATGCGAGTTGGGCCGAACGGCGTGATTGGGAGCGGCGGCATCGCTCCATCCAGCTCTCCGGCAGGCGCGCGATGGTTTCGCGGCCGGCGTATCAGGGGCGGGAGCGGCGAGCAAATTCTGCGCGCGGCGGTGACCGTCGTCGATGACGGGTGGTGGTGGGGAGGCGGGGGACAATGGGTGCGGTCGCCGCCGCGCTAGGGCTGGGGTTGGGGGTGGGCCTTAGTCGCGGCGCGCGGCCGCGCTGACCCACGGCCGAGCCTCAAGGTCCCATTTGCCGCATCCTGTTCTTCACTGAGCTTGAAATCGGTTCCTCAGTGGGAGAGCAGTAATGATGGGTAAGCAGCACTACCTATTTGGAGCGGCCCTGACGGCGATCGTCGCGACCGCGGCCACGATGGGAGCGCAAGCGCCGGATACCGGGCGGAAAATCGATCCCGACGCCATGGCGGCGCTCTCGAAGATGGGCAATTACCTGAGAACGCTGACCTCGATGCAGGTCAAAGCGAATATCACGACGGAAGACGTCACGGCCGACGGACAGAAGATCCAGTCCTTGTCGAGCGTCGACATGATCGCCAAGCGGCCGGATCGCATGCGCGTCGAAGTGGTGAACGCGAGCAAGCCGCGAACGTTCTATTACGATGGGAAGAACTTCACGTTGTGGGCGCCTCGGACGAAGTTTTACGCGACCGTTGCCGCGCCCGCGACGATCAATGAGCTCGTCGACAAACTCGAGGACAAATACAACATCCAGTTCCCGCTCGTCGACCTGTTCCGGTGGGGCATGGACAAGTCGGATTCGACGTCCATCACCAGCGCGACGTACGTCGGCCCCAGCGCCATCAACGGAGTCACGGCCGATCAGTACGCGTTCCGGCAGCCCGGCGCCGACTGGCAGGTGTGGATCCAGACGGGAGATTACCCGCTGCCGCTCAGGGCCGTGATCACGACGACCACCGACGAGGCGCGTCCGCAGCACGAGACCATGTACACGTGGAATCTCGCGCCGTCGTACAGCGAGCAGGCGTTCGCCTTCTCGCCGCCGCCTGACGCGAAGCCGATCACGTTCGCGGAAGCCGGTGCTCCGACGCTCGGCGTGAAGGTCAAGAAATCGGGGGACAAGAAATGATTAGACTGACTCGACAACTGCCCGTGATCCTGTTCGCGCTGGCGGTAACGGTGCACGTTGCAGACGCCCAGCGCGGCGGTCGCGGTGGTGGGCGCGGTGGTGGTGGAATGCGCGGTGGCGGTGGTTTCTCCCGCGGCGGCGGCGGCGGCTTTGGCGGCGGTGGTGGAATGCGCGCGTCGGCACGGCCGTCGATTAGCCGTCCGTCGGGCGGCTTTGGTGGATCAGCAGCCGGCTCGCTCGGGGGCGCCAATCTGCCGAACCGCGGAAACGCCGGAAACATCGGCAACCGCGGCAACATCGGGAACCGAACCGACATCGGAAACCGCACGGACATCGGTAATCGCACGAACATCGGCAACCGCACGAACATCGGCAACGATGTGAACTTCAACGACATCAACTACAACCACGGCTACGACTGGGATGATCACTACGACGGTTGCTGTGGTTGGGGCTCGGGTTGGGGCGCGGCAGCCGCGGGAGCGGTTGTCGGTGCCGCCGTGGCGAATAATAGCTACGGAACGGTCGTGTACACGCTGCCCTCGAGCTGCGTTACGCAGATCGTGAACGGCGTTACGTACAGCAACTGCGGCGGTACCTGGTATCAACCGCAGTTCGACGGTACAACGACACAGTACGTCGTTGTCTCACCGCCATAACAGGCACCCACTTCAGCGCCAATGCGCTTCTGAGTGCCGAACGACGACGACCCGACCGTTTGGTCGGGTCGTCGCTTTTTCGGGGCATGATCAACTGCTACTTGATGTCGCCGCGCGGCATGAACGCCGGCGCGACCGTGTTGACGCACGCCGTCGGCGGCGGCTGGTCCGGACGCTGGAGGAAGGATTGAATGATCGTCGCCGCGCACGCCATCACGGTGTTGCGCGCGAAGGCGACGTGGCCGACGCGCGCGAAGTGAACGCGCTGCGACCGCGAGAGAAGCCGCGCCGTGCTGTCGGCAAGCGCCGCTGGCGTTTGCGCGTCGTAGCCGGACGAGATCAACAGCGACGGAATGTCGCTGCGCACCGGCGCACTGGCTTTCTCGCCGTCGTACGGGACGCCGAGGACGTCGCAGAGCTGCCGACTCGTCGCCAACGGCTCTCCGTTGGGACGATCGCCGCACAACGTGACCCAATACGTGAGCGGCACGGCCTGCCACGTCGCCGTCTGCAGCGCGGGATCCACCGCCGCGGCGATCACGACGCGTGGAGACAGATCGTCGCGCAACGTGTCGCTCGCGACGAACTGCGTGATGATGCGCGGCACGTTCGCCAGCACGTCGTCGGAGCCCGACGAGATCCCCAGGACGCTGAGGATGGTTGGTCCGCTCACCTCGAGCGTACGCCAGTCCCCGGTTCCCGGCGCGATGACGGTTTTTCGAATCGAGGTCGCGCTCAACAAGCTCGCCACGGCCCCGGTCAGATCCTGGTATTGCGTGGCGCAGAACGAATCGGTGCGGCAATCGGCGACGATTTGCTGAACGATCGCGCGGCCCGCCGTGGCGACGAACGCCGAGTCGAGCAGCTGCGTCGCTTCCGGCGGCGCCACGGCGTCGAGGATCGACGCTTCGACCATCGCCGGATGCGCGTCCATGAAGCGGAGTGCGTAGTGCGAGCCGTACGAGACACCGAACAGAACGAGCTTCTCGTAGTGGAGGGCCTTCGAGACGTCGGCAATATCCTCGATCACTTCGCGCGTGGTGAAGTTCGCTGGATCGATGCCGTGCTTCTTGAGATCCGCGGCGCGTTTGCTCAGCGAGTCACGAAGCGGCGCGATCGCCAGCGAGCGCGGATTGCGCGGACGGAAGAGAATGCTCCCGAGCTCGGGCGAGGCGCGATCGAACACCGGCGAATGGCCGCGCGGATCGAACGCGATGATCGGCCGCTCGCGCAGCGCGAGCTGACCCGTCGTCGTGCGGAGAAAAACCTTCTGCAAACCTTCGATCGACGACTCACCGGGGCCGCCGGCGAGGAAAACGAGCGGCGTCCCGTTCGCGCCGGGCATCGCGTACACCACGACCGGAAGCACGACGGACTGCAGGCGTGCGTCATTCGGCGTGCGGCGATTCTGCGGGACGACCACGGTGCCGCAGCGGACGGCCGACGCCGGGATTCCTGGAACCGATCCGGCTCCCCATGCGCTGTTGCACGGCAGCGGTTGGAAGCGCGGCTCCGTGCCGGCGGTCGTTTGCGCGCCGCCGATGCTCGCGCCACTAACGAAGACAGACACGAGCAATGCAACTCGTGCTGTCGAGACTGTATCAGCTCTCGACCACATCGTTCCCTCACGGCTTTGGGCGGCGCCCGGCCTGAGTGCGAGATCGCATGTGGGGCCGTGCACACGCCGTCATGCTCAACCTCAGACGCGTCGCGAGGGCAGTGTATTGGGCGTAGAGCCTACGCCAGAGCGTCTATCACCATTCGTCCAATGACAAGTCACTCTAACGATTGGCACCTTGAGTTCGAGACGCGTGACCGCGGGGCGATCGGGTCGCCGCGCGTGACCACGCACCGACGTTCGAGTGAGGGAGTGACGATATGCGGTTGACGCAGAGGGTTATAGCAGAACGACCGAACAACCGAGGCGCGATCATCTCGCGACTTCTTGCGGCGGCCGCCGCCGTGTCAGTGGCGACGATGCCGCTCTCGGCACAGGATACAACGGCCGCGGCGCCGACGGCGCAGACGCTCGGCAAGCAGCCGATCTCGCATCCGTCGGGCGAGAAGGCGAAGGTGAGCGGCTGGATCATCAGTCGCCGCGGCAATGATCTTCTGGTACGCGACGAGACGACGGGGGAACTCAGCGTCGTTGCCGTGACGCAGGACACCAAGATCACCGAGAAGGCCGGCGTGCTCGACCTGGACCGCAAGGCCCGTGACGCGACCGAGCTGCTGCCCGGACTGAAGGTCGAAGTGAAGGGCGCCGGTGGTGACAACGGCCAGATCGTCGCCACGAAGGTCAGCTTCCACGGCCGCGCACAGCGCATTGCGCAGGGCGTCGCCGCGGGTGAAGTCGATCTCAAGGCGATGCAGAAGCGTACCGCGGACAGTCTCGCGGCGGTGACGGCGCGCGCCAAGGACACGCTCGAGGCAATGACCGCTCGCGCACGCGACAGCCTCAACGCGCTGAACAAGTCGTTCAACGAACGCATCTCGAACCTCGATAACTACGACACGCGGTTCGCGTCGAGCGTCAACTTCGCGACGAACAGCGCAATGCTGAGCGACGACGCCAAGAAGACGATCGACGACATCGTCGCCCGGGCGGGCGGCGACATGAACGGCTACCTCTTCGAGGTGCTCGGCTATACCGACAACACCGGCTCGGTGGCGTTCAACCAGACGCTGAGCCGCAAGCGCGCCCAGGCCGTGGCCGCGTACCTGTCCGAGCAGCACCACATTCAGCCGCGCTTCATCGCGGCCCCAGCCGGCCTCGGTGAGGAGCGTCCGGTGGGTGACAACTCGACCGCGGAAGGTCGCGCTATGAACCGTCGCGTCGAAGTCAAGTTGCTCGTCAACAAGGGCATCAAGCCCAACGGGTAATGACCTCGCGTGACGGACGAAAATCCCTCCGACACGCCGCCGCGGTGTTCACCGCGGCGGCGGCACTCACCGGTTGTTACCACGCAACACACATGGCGGCCACGTGGTCCGATCCGTCCGCTCGCTCGCTCCGTTTTCAACATCCGATCACGGTGTTCGTGACGACAAGCGAAACGATGCGGCGGTCGGTCGAGGACCGGATGGCGTCGAAGTTCTCGAACGCAACGCCGGCTTATCGCGTGCTGACGACGACCGACTCGACGAACGGCGCCCAGGTTCGCCAGCAACTCGCCGGCATGGGATTCGACGGCGCGATCATCATGCGTGTCGTCGATGTCACCGACAAGCTGACCTACGTGCCAGGTTCCTACTGGTACGGCGGCCCGTACTATTCGTTCGCCGGCTACTGGGGCACGGCGTGGGGCTACCCCTACGATCCGGGCTACATAGCGCAGGATCGTATCGTCTCGATGGAAACGCAGATTTACGCGCTCGCCACCGACAAGTTAGTGTACGCGGCGCGCAGCGAGACGACCAACCCCCGTTCGGTGAACAAGCTCGTCGATTCGGTGCTCCGCCACGTGATGGAAGAGCTGCAGAAGGAGAACGTGGTCGCGACTCGATAGGCTAACGCGCGTCGGTCGTCCGGCTTGTATTAGGTCGGTGTCGCCGGTCGACCGCACGCGCGATTAATCTGACATCGTCGTGGCGTGGCTCGGGTTGTTCGGGTCTCGGTCCGGCGTGGAGTTTTGTCTTTTGTTATGATTCCGCGAGGTTTGAAGCCGCGGGCTAACGCGGACACGCGCGGGCAGCACGCGGATGGCGCGAGAGTCAACATCGCCACGAGCCGAGATTTGTTCTGAACATCCCCTCGAGACGTTTCGAGTTGCTTCCAGCGGGGCGGTTCCCAGGAAAATCCCGGCGCGTTGGGCGATTGGCATTCCGATGTTGTCCCGCGTCGTGTCCGCGTGTGTCCGCGTGTGTCCGCGTCGAAGCCGCGAGTTTAAATCACGCGGAGTCGTTCCAAACTTCGAACTCGACGCCGGACCAAGATCCCGACCTAAGATCCAGTTAACGTGGGCGGACAATACAGCGAAAGCCGATATGCGACGTCGACGTGTCGACCGGTTCGGACATGCGCGCCGCCGGCCGGTATCGTTGGCAGTAGTTCGGCGAACAGAGATGTGAGCCGCCCTTCAGCACCTTACGCGACACTTTCCCGTCGGCGCCCGTCGTGTCGAGCAGCGCGGCGCCGCGTGGGTTGAGTGGGGCAGCGGGGCCCTTGCCGCCGTTGCTTCGGTGGTACGGCCGATACCAATCCGCGGTCCATTCCCAGACGTTGCCGATCACGTCGTACAGCCCGTACCCGTTCGGCGGAAAAATCCCCACGGGTGACGTAGCTTCCCAGCCGTCGACGAGCGTGTTCTCGTGCGGGAAGCGTCCCTGCCACGTATTGGCCATCGGTCGGCCGTTGGGCATGAACTCGTCACCCCACGCGTACGCGGCGCCGTCCAGCCCACCGCGAGCGGCGAATTCCCACTCCGCTTCCGTCGGCAGCTCCTTGCCGTCCCACTGCGCGAAGGCTTCGGCATCGAGATGGCTCACGTGCACGACGGGATGCGTCGCCATGCCCACGACGTTGCTGCCCGCTCCGCGCGGTCGACGCCAATCCGCGCCGCGCACGAAATGCCACCAGTTCGAAACGGAGTGCAAGCTCACCGGATGCGGAGGGCGCACGAAAACGAGCGAGCCTGGATGCATCAAGTCGGCGCGAGCACCGGGGTACAGCCTTGGGTCAGGCTGCCGCTCGGCCAACGTCACGTACTGCGTTTCGCGGACGAATCGCTCGAAGCGGGCGTTCGTGACGGCGAAGCGATCCATCCAGAAGCCCGCGACGGTCACCCGATGCGCGGGGCCTTCCTCGGGATAGTGACGATCGGATCCCATCATGAAACTTCCGCCCGGGATCCACACCATGTGTTCGAATGGCGGAGCGCCCGGTGGCGCGACAGGATCAAAATGCGGCGCGATGGTTGTGCCGGGAGCGGACATCTTGCCCTCCGCGAAGGTGGTTCAGCAGCCAGCTAGTTGGAGCGCGTCCGTGAGGCGATCGACGGACACGGGTTTCACGAGGTGCAGATCGAATCCGCTGGCGCGGACTTGTTCGGAGACCGTCGCCGATCCCCAACCGGTCATCGCCACGAGGAGCGATTCGCGCGTCGCTTCCATGGCGCGCATTCGTCTGGCGACGGCATATCCATCGAGCAGCGGCAGCGACAAATCCAGAATGGCGATCTCCGGTTTGAACTCGGCCGCGCATCGCAGCGCTTCCACGCCGTCGAAGGCGCAGCGGACTTCGTAGCCGAGCAGCGACAACACGAGGCTGAGACTCGTCACCGACGCGACGTGATCGTCGACGACGAGAATGCGCCGGCCGGCTCCCGTACTTGCGCCGGCGGTGATCATGTCGGTCCTCCGACCCATTGGGTCTCGGGCTCGGCTTCGTCACCCGCCACGCGCGACGACGGGCGGCGTTTGGCAATGAGACCAGCGAGGCGAAGACGGGTCGACGGCGTTTCGCGTCCCCATGGACGGCCCCGCTCGAGACGCCAGCGTGGACCCATGAGATGGAAAAAGTGCCGGTGATACGGATCGTCGCGCAGGTGAACGACGCCGCGACCGCTCAGCACCGCCGAGGGCAGTCGCTGCACCCAGATCCGGAATTCGTGGCGGTCGATCGGCATGTCCTTCACGAGACACCAGGAGCGACAACGTTCGGCGTCGGGCGCCCGGCTCACGCGCGGCCCCGTCCGCTGACGTCGCATCGGCATGTAATCCATCGACCACTCGGCGACCACGGCGCGCGAATCGGCGCGCTTCGGCGCCCCGAGCAGGAGCGACGGGGCGACCTGCGCGTACTCGCACGAGACGGCGGGGGTCATTGGCGCGACGCGCGACAAGACCCGCTGCGCCGCCTCGGCGGCCGCGTCGTCGATCAAATCGATCTTGTTGACCACGACGAGCGCGGCGAAGCTCAAATGCTCGCGCAGGCGATCCTGCGCGTCGAGGTCGTTGGCGTGCGCCGCGAGCGACTGCGCATCGACGACGTTGATCAACCCGTCCAAGTAGTATCCCGGCATGTAGCCGTAGCCCGTCAGGCGACGAGGGTTGCTCTTCGCGTTGCTCTCGAAGACGACGTGATCCGGCGGATGACTCTGCTCCGACAGCGCGGCGAGGACCGCCGACCCGTCGTCGTCGCTCATCACGCACACGGAGCCGTTCTTCAGGAGTAGACGAGCTCCGTCACGCTGAGCGACGAGCGACGGGTCGACGGCTGATTCGTCGGCCACGACGGCGGCGATCTGCTCGGTCGTCTGCGTGAGCAGATGACGCACGAGAGACGACTTGCCGACACCGGTGGCGCCGGCGACAATGGTCAGTGGAATTCGAGAATACTGATCGGACACGGTGGGACCGCTCATGACTGCCCTCGAAGCACTTCCGGCTTTCGGCACGTTCATCCGTTCGCGCCAGGATTCCTATTGGCCCTAGAGCCAATGCGTAGATCGCGTGGAATCGCGCAAACTCGTGCCCTATGGACAGCATGCCCGCGCCATCGTCGCATCTCGGCGCGACGAAGTCGGAGAATCCGCCATTGCAAGTCCCGTGGTCGGAACGCGAGCGCGCTACGCGTTTGGCGCTCGCGGGTGAGCTAGTCTCCGCCGTCACACACGATCTGCGGCAGCCGCTGACCGCGATCGAGATGAATCTGTCGGCGGCCCTGTTGTTCCTCAGTGGCGACGAGCCGCGGACCGATCGCGCCATCGAAGCCCTCGAGGACATTTTCGCGCAGCAACGACGCATGTCCGAGGCGCTCCAGGCGCTCGAGGATCTCGTCGTGTGCCGCGAGCCACGCCACGAGCGGTGCGATCTGACCGCGCTCGCCCGGGAAGCGATCGCGCTGATCCGTGCTGATCCGTCGATGCGCGAGACGTCGATCGAGCTGACCGTGGGGCCGCAAACTCCCGCCGTGTCGGGAGACGCGACGCTCATTCGTCAGGCGCTGCTCAACGTGCTGCTGCATGCAATCGATGCGAGCGGACCACGGCCGGCGGGCGGAAGCACAGAGCCGATTCGTGGCGCGATCTCGAACCTCGAGGATGCAGTGGAGGCAGTCGTTTCCTATCCCAAGCCGGCGGACGGGCCGGTGACGAGTACGGGGCCCGGGCTCACGCTCGCGCGCGCCGTCATCGCGGCGCACGGTGCGACGATCAAGATCGACGAATCGTCGGAGTCGACGGTCCGAGTCCTCACGACGTGGCCGACCTATGCAGGATGATGCGCCGCTCGTAGCCGTCATCGACGACGACACCGCGACCTGTCGCGCCGTGTCCCGGCTCCTCGAAGCCGTCGGATACCGGGTTCGCACGTACACGAACCCGCGCGACTACCTCGACGAGCTCGACGTCGCGCCGCCGATCTGTGTCCTGGTGGACATTCTGATGCCCGAGGTGGACGGGCTGGCGTTGCTGCGCGAGATGCGGCACGCCGGCAGCGACGTGCCCGCCGTGTTCATGACCGGTACGGGCCACGTGCCGACCGTCGTCGAGGCGATGAAGGAGGGCGCGCTCGATCTGCTCTCCAAACCGTTCACCGCGGACGCGCTCTGCTCGGCCATCGCCCGCGCCACCGACTCGTCGCGACGGGTGCACGGTGAACGGCGCGACCTCGTCGATCTCTGGCGTCAGGTGGAGAAGCTCACGCCACGCGAAGCCGAAGTAGCCGCGCTCGTCGCGTGCGGCCTGCTCAACAAACACGTCGCGATGCGCATCGGGACCAAAGAAAAAACGGTCAAGGTGCATCGCGGTCGCGTCATGCAGAAGCTGCAGGCGTCCTCGCTGGCCGAGCTTGTTCGCATGGTCGACCGACTGCACTCCGAGCCGATTCCGTTCGTCAAGCTCGACGGTGTCGAAGCACGGCGACCGCGCGCGGCAGACATCATCACCGACGTGCTCACGCGCGAGCGTTCTCAGAAGCAGGCGTAGGTGGCCGTAAGGCCCCGTGGACCAACAGGCAATCCCTCGGGTCGGCTGATCGGCGGTAGCATCCACTCACCACCCGGAGAGACACCCGCCATGCAGCAAGAGGGGATGCACGCAACGTGGCCCATGCCAGCCGACGACCTGAGACCGGCGCTGGAACTTGCAGGCGCCCTGGCGAAAGCCGATATGACGGTCTTGCTGCTCCACGATGAGATCGCCGGAGTCGTCGTTCCCGCGGCGGCGCAGGGCCTCACCGACGCGCAAGCGGCGCTGCTCGGCCGTCACCGGCTGGGCGAGGACGCCTTCGGTCTGGCGCTGACCCAACGGCGCAGGATCGTCGTCCGCGACGTACCGCGGCGCGAGAAGAACCTCGCCGATATCGCGCGGTCGGTTGGCTTCCGAACGCTCGAGATCATTCCGCTGATCGGCATCAACGACGAGATCGTCGGCGAGATGGTGATGATGTACCGTCGTACGCGCTGCTCGAGCCGCAAGATGTTCAAGCTGATCGAGAACTGCGCGCGTCTCGTCGTGATGACCGTCCAGCAAGCGCGCCGGGCCGTCCAGGCCGAGCAGGCCCGCGAGGCGGCGGAGCAGGTCGGCCGCGCGAAAATCCAGTTCCTCGCGCGCATGAGTCACGAGCTGCGCACGCCCTTGCAGTCGATCGCCGGATACATCGACCTGCTGCGCGTCGGCGGCCGCGACTCGCTCACGCCCGAGCAAGCACGCATGCTCGCTCGTGTGCACGACAGCGAGGAGATTCTCGTGCACGTGATCGACGATCTGATCACGTTCTCGCGTCTCGAGGCCGGCCACGTGGTGTACCACATCGCGCCGGTGGCCGCCGACGAGGTGATCCGCATCACGCAATCGGTCGTCGCGCCTCTCGCGTTGGGACACGGCATCCGGCTCGAGGCGGACGCCTGCAACGGCATCTTCGTCTCGGCGGACGGCGACAAACTGAAGCAGATCCTCGTCAACCTGGCCGCGAACGCCGTCAAATTCACGAAGGGCGGCGTGGTGCGTATCTCGTGTGTAACCGAGCGGGACTCCGTCTGCTTCGACGTCGCCGACAACGGTCCGGGGATCGCGCAGGACCAACTGCGGCAAATCTTCGAGCCCTACGTTCAGCTGAATGGGCCGTTACTCGATCGTTACGGTGGAACCGGCCTCGGTCTGGCGATCAGCCGCGAATTCGCGGCGGGGATGCGCGGCGAGCTGACCGTTCGCAGCGAAGTGGGGAAGGGCTCGGTGTTCTCGCTCACACTTCCGCGGGCCAGCGTTCGTGAGGCGCCGCAAGTACGGACACGTTCCCATGACGACCAGCCGCCCGCGGTCGCCTGAGGGCGGCGCCGTGAAGGCGCGTCGCCGTCTGCCGTGCAGCATTCTTGTGGCCGACGACCACGACGACCTCCGCGAAGCGGTGCGCCTTGTCCTCGAGTACTTCGGGTTCGCGGTCCACACGGCCGCCACGGGACTCGACGCGCTCGCGCTGGCGCAGGTGACGCGGCCGCGCATCCTGCTGCTCGACATGGTGTTGCCGGCCATCGACGGCGAGCATCTCGCGCGCATGCTGCGCGCCGATCCGACGACGCGCGACGCGGCGCTGATCGCGACGTCGGCGTCGCATTCGCTTCGCGCGGCCGCCATGAGCGCGGGGTGCGACACCTTCGTCGCGAAGCCGATTCCACCGATGCGTCTGGTCTCGACTGTGAGGTATTACGCACGACATCCGCGTCCCAGGTACGACTTTGATCCTATAGAGCCAAGCGGCCCCTTCGCGACAACATTGCGGACGCAAACTCCTCAGAATGCCCCACATCAAACAAACCCACGACTTCGCCCCGCCGCTGACTCCGCGGCTGACCGGCACTCTTCCGTCGGCATCGAGAGCGACCCGCCTGAACCGGACGGCGTGGTCTTCTGCGCCGACCGTACTGATCGTCGATGATCACGAGGACAGTCGGACCGTCGGCCGCCTCGTGCTGGAGAGCCGCGGCTTTCACGTGATCGAAGCGGCGACAGGAAACGAAGGGCTCCAGAAAGCGCTCACCGAGCGCCCGAGCGTCGTGCTGCTGGATATCGTGCTACCAGGGATCGACGGCTGGGAGATCGCGCGTCGCATCCGGGCCGACGCATCGACGTGCAACACGATCATCATCGCCGTGACGGCGCTCGCCGGCATCGAAGATCGTCATCGCTCGTACATGGCGGGGTGCGACAGCGTCCTTACGAAACCCGTACCGCCGTCGACGATGCTCGCGGTGATCAACCAGTATGTGAGCGCGCACCTGTCGCCGGAGACCGTCGTCGCGCGCGTCTACGCCGACGTCGCGCCGGCGCCCTAGTCGTCCAGCGCTTCGCGCGCGGCGGCGAACTCGCCGCTCGTCGACGCGGGATCTTTTATCCCGGCGAGAAAATCGAACATCCGCACGAGCTCCGGCACCGACTCGGCGCGCATCTTCGTCATGACGCGCGCCCGATGCACCTTGATCGTCTTCTCCGTCGTGCCGAGCATCGCCGCGATCTGCTTGTTCAATCGACCCGTCACCACGAGACGGAAAACCTCTTCTTCACGACGTGTCAACATTTCCACACGGCGGCGGAGCTCCGACAGGATCGCGTTCCGCGCCCGATCGCGCCGCGCCAGGTCGGCGGCGTGATTGAGCGAAGCGAGTAGCGTCGATTCGTCGCAGGGCTTCTCGAGAAAATCGACCGCCCCGTCACGAAGCGCGCGCACGGAGGTCGGCACGTCGCCATGACCCGACAGGAACACAGTGGGGATGCGAACGCCGCGGTCGACGAGCGCTTGCTGGAGGGTCAACCCGTCGACTTCCGGCATCCGAAGGTCGAGCAACAGCATTTCCGGTTCGTACGCGCCCAGCGCCGACAGTAGGTCCTTCGCGGAGTGGAACGCGGTCACCGCATACCCGTGCATGGTGAGCAACCGCGATAGCGCGCGCAGGACCGCCGCGTCGTCGTCGACGAGCGCAATCCGCCAGGGACCTCCCGCATCGTGAAAATCCAGCGACATGCGATGCTCCCGTTCCCAAGGACTAGTCCGGCTACCCGGAATGCGACGCTGCTTTCCGCGAAGGCGCTGCTGCATGAACCTTTCTCGAATGCGGTTTCGCGGCATTTCGGACCATTAGACTAAAGTCCCATCTTCGAATCTTTAGTGGCTTGCCCTTCATGTAACTTCGGAACAACGACCCGGCAAGTCGTTCCGAGAGCAGGCAAACTGTTTCTTTACACTTTATGCGAGATTGTCTCGAGGTCTCGCTCGCCGGGCTCGCCATCCAACTGCGAATGGCTGATGAACACGCCCCAACTTGCGGCCGGCCGTCAGCGGTCGCCACTGTTTCGTGCACGCAGTACCGCAGGCGTTGCCCGACCCACCACTTCTCCCCCCCGACAACACCATGCGCTCCGCTCTGCCGCTCATCGTCGCCTGCATCGGCGCCCTCGCTGCCTGCACCCATCCCAGTCCGAACTTCGAGGTGGAATTCATACCGCCCCCGCGACCGGACGCGGTGTTCTCGCCGGCGGTCCGCGTCGGGAATCTCCTCTTCCTGTCGGGGCAGATCGGCACCGATACCTCCAACCGCCTCGTGCCCGGCGGGCTTCAGACGGAGGCCCGGCAGGCGCTCAACAACATCAAGCGTGTGCTCGAGCAAAACGGCTCGTCGCTCGATCGCGTCGTGAAGTGCACGGTCTTTCTCGCCGACATCCGCGAGTGGCAGGATTTCAACGAGATCTACGTGACGTACTTCCGCGCCCGGAAGCCGGCGCGGAGCGCCATGGGGGCGAGCGGGCTGGCGCTGGGCGCACGGGTGGAAATCGAGTGCATCGGCGTGACGAGCTAGATCGGGTCAGCTCGAGTAGTACGCCGCGTTCTCGTCGATGTAGCCCTTGGTGAGATCGCAGCCGAACGCCGTCGCCGTCGCCGTTCCCGCGCCGACCGATACCTCGAGGTCCACGATTTCGCGCCGCAGCGTCTCCCGGACGATGGCGTCGTCGAACTCCACGCGCGACCCGCCGCGCACGACGGGATAGCCGTTGATCGACGCGTCGGTCGACGCCGGCGCGATCGTACAATCGAAACACTTGCCGACCGCCATCAGCAACCGGCCGACGTTCGGATCCGCGCCGTGGACCATGGTCTTCACGAGCGGCGAATTGACGAGCGACTTCGCGATGTGCCGTGCCTCATCCTCGCTTGCCGCGCCGCTCACGTGCGCCCGGATGAGATGCTCGGCTCCCTCGCCGTCGCGTGCGAGCGTCTGCGTCATTCGGATGCATCCGGCGGAGAGCGTGTCGAAGAATTGTTGTTCGTCCACCCGCCCGGCGCGTCCATTGGCCAGGATCACGCAGGTGTCCGACGTGCTGGTGTCGGTGTCTACGGAAAGCATGTTGAACGACACGTGCACGGCATCACGCAGCATCCGGTCGAGTGCCGGTCGCTCGACCGACGCATCCGTGAAGATGTAGGCGAGCATCGTCGCCATGTTCGGCTCGATCATGCCGGACCCTTTCGCCACCCAGGTGATGGTCGCGTCTCCGACGCGGGCGGAGAGCGCCTTGGGGTGTGTGTCCGTCGTCATGATGCCCGCTGCGCCGACGAGCGGATCCGGTTGCAGGTCGGACGACATTCCGACCAGTCCGGCCTCGATCTTCTCGATCGGCAATTGCCGGCCGATCACGCCGGTCGAGCTCACGAGAATGCGGCCGGGCGTCGTTCCGATTTCCTTCGCGGCGGCGGCTGCCATCCGACGGGCATTCGCCAAACCTTCAGCACCCGTCGCCACGTTGCTGACTTTGCTGTTCGCGACGATCGCGCGCAGCATGCCGTCCTTGATCGTCTCTCGGCCGAGGATCACGGGGGCGCCCGGAAACTGATTACGGGTGAACACCGCCGCGGCCACGGCATCCGTGTCGCTCGCGAAGAGGGCGAGATCTTTGCCGTCGATCTTGAGCCCACAGTTCCGGCTCGCGCAGCGAAAGCCGCGCGGAAACGTGGGTGCCTCGTCGAAGAGAATATCCATCGGGAAGAGTTTGGGTCCGTGCCCCGAACGACGTAAGATAGAGTGTCGAACGCGTCGCACCACTAACCACTGAGCGCGAACCTCATGCTGACGAAGTCGTTTCTCGACGAATACGCCCGCTACCGGGCGACGGCCGAAAAGGCCATGGCGCAGATCCCGGATGACGCCATCAACCGCGCGATGTCGGCGGACGGCAACTCGATCGCCACGCTCGTCCGCCACATCAGCGGCAACATGATCTCGCGATTCACCGATTTCCTGGCGAGCGACGGCGAAAAGCCATGGCGCGATCGCGACGGAGAGTTCGAGACGGGGCCCTTTTCGCGTGCCGACATCGATGAGGCGTGGAAGCGCGGCTGGACGGTGCTGGAGCGCGAAGTCGGCCGGCTGCGCGATGAGGATCTCGAGCGAACGGTGAGCATTCGCGGCCAACCCATGACGGTGCACGAGGCCCTCGTGCGGAATGTCACGCACGTCGCGATGCACATCGGGCAAATCATTCTGCTGGCCCGGGCATCGGTCGGCGCCGATTGGAAAACGCTGAGCATTCCGAAGGGCCAGTCGCGTCAATTCAACGAGCAGATGTCGCGAGAGCAGTCCGCGCGATGAGCGTGTTGGTCGAAGGCTGTGTCGAGGGACTCGCCGACGCGCAGGCCGCCGCGCGCGGCGGCGCCGATCGGCTCGAGCTTTGCGCCGACCTCTCGGTCGGTGGTACGACGCCGTCGGCCGAGGTCATTCGCGCCGTCAAAGCCCGCGTGTTCATTCCCGTGTTCGTGATGGCGCGGCCACGTGGAGGCTCATTCGTCTACGATGCCGGCGAGGTCGACGCGACGCACCGCGACATCGAACGCGTCATTGCCGCGGGGGCGGACGGCGTTGTCGTCGGCGCGCTGACGCAGTCGAACGAGATCGACGTGCCAACCCTGCGCGGCTTCGTCGCCCGTGCCGGCGGTGTCCCGGTCACCTTCCATCGCGCGTTTGATCAGACTGGCGACCCGTCTCGCGCGCTCGAGACGCTCGTCGATGCCGGCGTTCAACGCGTATTGACCGCCGGAGGGCAGGGAACCGCGCTCGAGGGCTTGGCCGTCCTGCGGTCCCTCGTCGAGCAGGCCGGTGACCGGATCGTCGTGCTTGCGGGCGGAAAAGTCCGCGGTCACAACGCCGGTGAGATCATCGCTCGTACCGGCGTTCGCGAGTTGCACGCGCGCTGCGAGGGCAACGCGTCGCAAATCGCCGAGATTGTCGACGTCGCGCGGAGCGAGCCCTAGGGCCTCGGCCAGCGGTTGTTCGTGCGATCGACGTCGGGCATCGTCTTCCGCGAATCGACCTGGACGGTTCGCACACGACCGGGGACAGGGACCCGATACACGAAGTGGTTGCCGAGATTCCACATCTCGACGGGTAGTCCGACCCCGAGCTCATTACCGTTGTCGAGGGTGACGTCGAATGAAATCGGCATGACCATCGTCCCGCGATTGCTCAGATAGATCCGCGCCGCTCCGTCCGCTCCCACCGATGCGGAATCCACGGCCTGATCGAGGCGCGCCGTCGTGTAGATCCAATCGCGCCAGAACCAGTCCAGGTCCATCCCCGATTTGTCGCGCATGATTCGGAAGAAGTCGGCCGGCGTGGGGTGTTTGAATGCCCACGTGCGGATGTATTCCCGGAACGCGTCGTCGAACTGGTCTTTGAGCAGAACCTCGTAGCGCAACATCTGCATCATCAGCGCCGGCTTCTGATAGCCGACCCAGAACAGATCGCGCACCTCGACGGGTTTCTCGATGAGTGGCTGCTCGTCTCCCGGCTTGGCGTGGTCGGCGTACAAGTGGAGTGGGTGCACCTCGATCGAATCACCGTATGGAGTTCCAGCGAAGTAGCGCGCCGCGTTGGCGAGGTCGATGAAGGTGTTGAATCCTTCGTCCATCCATGGGTAGAGTCGCTCGTTCGAGCCGACGATCATCGGGAACCATTGGTGGCCGAACTCGTGCGCGATCACCCATTGCTGGTCTTCGCGCGTCGGGCTGTTCGGCGTGAAGGTCAGCATGGGATACTCCATTCCCTCGATCGGCCCCTCGACCGTCGTCGCATGCGAGTACGGATACGGGAACCACTGCTCGGAGAAGTACTTGATCGCCTCGCGCCCCATCCGGTTCACCTCGCGCCATCCGCCCGCGTTTGAACGATAGAGGCTTTCGATAAGAATGCCGTTGTAGCCACTCGCGTCCCACCGCAGATTCGGACCAGTGGCGAACGCGAAATCGCGCACGTTACGCGCGACAAAGTGCCAGGCTCGCGTCGCGGGCCGGGCACCGCGTGCCGGCGGCCGTGTCGCGTCCGCCTTGTCCGCCTCATCGGCTCGAATGATCGCGACCACCGTATCCGATTGTCGTGCGAGGCTGAGTCGCTCGCGCTGCGCGACTGTCAGGACCTGATCTGGGTTTCGCAGGTCGCCCGTCGCGGCGACGATGTTGGCGTCTGGCACGATGAGCGTAACATCGAAATCGCCGTACTCGAGGTAGAACTCGCCCGCACCGATGTATGGCTCGTGATTCCAACCCTTTACGTCGTCGTATACCGCGACACGCGGATACCATTGTGCGATCTCGTACAGCGTGCCGTCGTGTCCCATGCGTCCGCCTGCCTGGGGCGGCACGACGAAATGCCATCGCGCCCGTAGGTCCACGGAGGCTCCAGGCGCCAGCGGGCGATCGAGATCGACGCGCAGCGTCGTTCCGAATCGCGTTCGTTTGACCTCCTTCGCGTCGATCGTCATCGACTCCAACTTCGGTGCACCTTGGTAAGCGCCGCACGAGAAATCGAAGCTCGACCCGAGGAAGACGAGCGGTGGTTGGTTCAGCCGGCTCGTGATACTGTGCGGTTCGCAGAGGTTCTGCTCGACGAACAACCAGATGTAGGGAAGGGCATCCGGCGAGCGGTTGACGTAGTGAATTGTTTCGTCGCCAGTCAGCTCGTTCTTCACCGGATCGAGTGTTGCCGTGATACGGTAGTCGACTCGCTGCTGCCAGTACTTCGGCCCGGGTCGCCCCGAGCCCGTGCGATACTCGTTCGGCGCCGGCAGCTCGAGCGCGCGAAAGTGCGACGTGTCCGCTACCGAGCCGGCGGCTTGTGCGCCGAGGGGCGGACCGATCAACAGTGCGGCAGCGATCAGCACCGGGTACAGGCGACGATCGTGAGTCATGCTTCGTTCTCTTTCCAGGGCTCTATCATCGGTGTATTTCCCGCGCGTTCCGGGTTGGGATACGTTAGAGCATTACGTTGCAGCACGCGAGCACCCTTTTCCCGAAGCCAACCCGACGTCTATAGATGCCTCCGTCGCGGCTCCGACATCTTCGCATTTACGCGACAACGGCACGCGTCCTGGTGAGCTATGCGGGAATCCGCGCGCGCCGGTCGTTTCTGTCGCCGGAGGATTACAACGCGCGTCTCGTCGAGCGTCATCGGGCAAACGCCCGACGGATCCGGGACGCGATCATCCGTGCCGGCGGACTGTTCATCAAAGTCGGACAGCTGATCAGCATCCTGTCGAATTTCCTGCCGCCCGAATTTCGGCGCGAGTTGGAGGGACTGCAGGATCGCCTGCCGCCGCATCCGTTTGACGAAATTGTCGCTCGAATTCGCGCCGAACTGGGACGAGCGCCCGAGGAAGCATTCTCGGAGCTCGATCCGGTGCCGGTGGCGACCGCTTCACTCGCGCAGGTCCACGTCGCCCGCTTGCCCGACGGTCGCACGGTGGCGGTCAAGGTACAGCACGAGAACATCGAGGAGATCGCGCGCGCCGATCTGGTCGCGGTGCGCCGCATCATCTCGCTCGTGCAGCGCGTGACCGGCCTGCGCGGACTCGAGGCGTACCATCCCGAGATCAGTCAGATGATCGCCGAGGAGTTGGATTTCTCGCGCGAGGCGACAAATCTCGAAACGATCGCCCGCCAATTCGCCGGCGACGCGTCGGTGCGCTGCCCGACGGTCATTCCCGACCTGTGCACCCAACGCCTTCTCGTCACGACCTTCATGGAAGGCACCAAGGTCACCGACTTCGCCGGGTTGGCGGCGCGTGGCTTCGGCCGGCGCGCGGTGGCGGAGCGTGTCGTGACGGCGTATTGCCGCATGATCTTCGTCAATGGCGTGTACCACGCGGACCCGCATCCCGGAAACATCTTCGTCGCCAACGACGGAGGTATCATCTTCGTCGACTTCGGCGCCGTCGGCGTTCTGGCGTCGCACATGCGCGAAGGCATTCCGGAGTTCTTCGAGGGCGTAATCCGCCGCGATGCGCGCCAGATCAGCGAAGCGATTCGCACGATGGGCTTTGTGGCGCGCGATCCGAAGAGCGCCAACGTCGCGCAGCGCGTCATCGACTACTTCCAGCGGCGTTTCCTGGAGGAGATGGCGAGCGAGTCGTGGGGGCTCGGATCGCTCCAGATGGATTTACGCAGTCGGCTGGAGACGCTCGCCGACTTGCGCCGGCTCGATGTATCCTTCCGTCAGCTGACGACGACGTTTCAAGTTCCGAAAGACTGGGTGCTGCTCGAGCGGACGTTGCTTCTGCTCATCGGCCTGTGCACCGAGCTCGATCCGAGCTGGAATCCGCTCACCGTCATTCAACCTTACTTGGAAAAGGTCGTCTTCGCCGGCGATCGCGATTGGGGGCGTCTCTTGGCGACTGCACTCAAAGACATGGCACGCGCCGCGGCTACGCTGCCCGACCAGATCACCCGTGTTCTGGACAAGACGAACAGCGGTGAGCTGCAGGTTCATGTCCCCGAGATCTCGAGCGCGGCGCGGCTGCTCTACGCCGGGGCACATCAGCTCATTTTCTCGATTCTGGCGACCGCCGCCGGAGTGCTCGCCTATCAAGCGTACGATCGGGGCCGTGTCGCCGCCGCGGTCATCCTCGGCGTTCTCGCGGTCGTAGCACTCAGTGCGCTGACGTCGTCGATCCGCCGGAACCGAGGGGCCGTGTGACGGAGCGCGAAATAACCCTATTTCGGGATTCCGTAGACCGCTGCCGCGTTCTCGCGCAGTACCATTCGCGCCAGTGCCTGCGCGCGATCGCGCGTGATCTCGCCGTCGCGCAGCATGCCGGTGAGCGCGATCCCAAGCGCGCGCCTTGCCGTATTCGACGCCACCCACGCGACCTGCTCCCACCCTTGCTCGATACCGCCGTCGAACGCGTCGGTCCCGAAAAGCACTTTCTCGGGATATTCGCCGAGCCACTGGCGCAGGACGCCGGCCAGGATGGTGGGCGAAAGAATGTCGTCCATCATCGAGATGTCGGCATAGACGTTCGGTTTGGCCAGCAGTCCTTGGGTTTCGCCGATGAGCGGCCAGCCGCCGTGAACGATCACGAATTTCGTAACGCGCAGCGTCGAATCGTTGAACGCCGGCTCGAGCAAGTGCGGCGCGCTGCCCCGTGTCGAGTAGAATCCGCCGAACGTCTCGAGCACGTGAATCTGCACGGCAAGCTTCTGCCTGCCTGCTTCGCGCGTGATCGCGCGGAACAGATAATCCTCGAGCGTCTTGTACTCGGCGCGCGCCGGCACGCCGCCGCGAACGTACTTGGCGTACACGCGCTGCGCGGCCGCGACGTCGGGCTCGTCGAAATCGAGCGAGCGTAGATACGCCGCCTCGAACTTGATCGCAACGGCGCCGCCGGCGCGCATCTTCGCCAGCGTCGCGTTGACGACGTTTTTCACGTAGTCGTCGAGCGTTGCCGGCAGCGACTTGATGTTGAGCTCTTTGAGGATCCGATCGAGCAGCTTGGCCTCACGCGGATAGAGCGGCCGCGTGTCCGGCGTTCGAGCGGCCTCGCCCCTGGTGTCGAGCGGCAGCAGCAACGGATCGACGAACGCCACCCAGCGGAAGCGCGACGGAGAAAGTCCAGAGCCCATCGTGATCCGGTTCGCCATCATCACGTCGATGCCCGCCTGATCCAGCACCCATTCCGGAAACTTCTGCCCCCGCGTTCGCCGCGCGTCCTCGGCCGCGCCTTTGAGTGCGGTGTGATAGGCCGGTCCGCCAATGGTCGGCGCGATGCGATAGAGTGCGTTCTGCGCCAATCGCCAGATCGGATCATCTGCCTTGAGCCGGGCCGGAAGATCGAACGCCGGAATGCCGTCGAGCGGCAGCGCGTCGAAATCGGTGTCCGCGGGTGCGCCAGGCGGCACAGGGCGCATCGGGTGGGCGTGGCTGTCGATGGCGCGGATCGACGTGATGTATCGCGCCAACGCCGAATCGATCGGTGCTTGGGCGGCCGCTTGGCGCGTCGCAAAGGCCGCGACAATCGCCATTCCCGCCACCGTCATTTTTGCCGGTCGTATCATGGGCCAAAAAGGGAATTCAGATCGGTCGCCTCCGCAACCTCGGATCGCCGAAGCCTACCTACGCACACAGCGCTGGACCACGAAACCGCGTAGAATGCATGACCCTCACGCCGTTGACATTTCGCGGCAAACCCGGAGCCTGAATGATCTCTCGGAAGCCCTCCATAGTTCTCGCCTCGCTCCTCGTCGCGTTCGCGCCGGCCTCACTCCGCGCTCAGGAGAACTACGAGATCCAGGTCTATCCCTCCGAGACCATGCCGAAGGGCGTGACGATGTTCGAGCTGCACTCGAACTACACGCTCAAGGGAAGCCGCGTCTCCTCCAGCCCCGAGCTCCCGACCAATCACCAGATTCACGAAACCCTCGAAATCACCCACGGCTTCAGCAGCTGGACGGAGCTGGGGTTCTACTGGTTCATGGCCAAGCCGCAGGGCGGTGGCTTCGAGTGGGTCGGAACGCATCTACGCCCGCGTTTCCGTGTTCCGGAAGGTTGGGGCTGGCCGGTCGGCATCAGCATATCGCAGGAGATCGGTTACTCCAGGGAGAAGTTCTCGGGAGACACCTGGACCTACGAGCTGCGTCCGATCATCGACAAGCAGGTAGGGCCCTGGTACGTCTCGCTGAATCCGGTCCTTGGCAAGTCGCTGCGCGGGCCGAACGCGGCCCAGGCATTCGATGTCACGCCGAACGCTCAGGTCGGATTCGATCTGACGAGCAAAGTCAACATTGCCGCGGAGTATTACGGGGCGACCGGTACTGTCCGTGAAGTCGTGCCCATCGCCGATCAAGAGCACATGCTCTTTGGCGCCGTGAATCTCGATTTCGGTCCGGCGTGGGAGTTCAACCTCGCCTACGGTAACGGCCTGACCGCCGCTGGCGATAAGAGTATTGTAAAGATGATCCTCGGCCGGCGGATCGGGAAATAGCTCGTTAGTCCGTCTTGAGCGTGGCCGCGGGATCGACTCTCGCGGCGCGCCAGGCCGGGACGATCGCCGCCGCCATGCCGGCGACCAAGAGACACGCGCCGACTGTGAGAGCGGTCAACGGGTCATTTGGCGTCACGCCGTACAGGAGCGCCGCGACGAACCGGCCGGCCGCCACGGCAAGCGCGATCCCAACGACGACGCCGATCGCGACGATCCTCGTCCCCTCGCCCACCACGAGCCGTACGACATCCACCGCCCGGGCCCCGAGCGCGATGCGTACCCCGAACTCGTGGACGCGTTGCTGGACGCCGTACGACGTCGTGCTGTAGATGCCGATGACCGCCACTACGAGAGCAAGAATTCCGAACGCCGTGAAAAGCTTGGCGCCGAGCTCCCACGGCCGATACTGGGGGGCGAGGTAGTCGCTCAGTCGGACGATCGACGGAATTCCGCCGGGGAACTCCTCCCGAATGAGCGATCGAATCGCCGACGTGATTGCCCCGGCGCGCGCCGGATCGGCGCTCAACACCACGTAGTTCGCCGTCCAATCCTTCGCTTCCGGCGGCAGATCGCTCAGCGAAAGGAAGTACTTGGGCTTGGCCTCTTCGATCACCGCGCTCTCGCGACTGTCTCCCACGATGCCGATCACGCGGTAGCAATCACCACCACGCGTACCGAAGTACATGCACTCACCGATCGCGCGGCGGCCCGGCCAGGCCCGTTTCGCCATGGTTTCGCTGACGATCACAGCATGTTGGCCCGAGCGTGAGTCCGCGAAATCGCCTCCGTCGAGCAAGCGGATTCCACTCGCCGCGAAATATCCCGGCGACACGACCGTGTACGTGGGGTTGAACTCGCGGCTCATCGAGTCGGCGCCCGCGTAAAACTTGATCCAGCTGATGCTGTAGATCGGTCGCGTCGCCGCCAGGGCCACATGCGCCACGCCGGGGATTCTTGCAATCCGTCGCGACAGCTCGGCGAGTCGGGCGGGAGTAGTTGGATCGTCCTTCCGTGAATGGTTGTCGTAGGTGGCCGTCGCCGTCATCAACCGCGATGCGTTGAAGCCGAGATCGAGACTCCGAACGTTCACGAGACTCCGCACGAACAGCGCGGCGCCGCACAGCAATAGCGCCGAAAGGGCGGCTTGCGATATCACGAGGGCCGCTCGCAGCCGCGATCCCCGAACTCCACCGGCGCGTGACTTGAGGACGGTCGTCACGTCCGTCCCCGCGGATTGGCGGGCCGGGATCACGCCGGCAGCGACGGACGCCACGACCGTCAGGAGGAGGGCGAATGACACCACGGGCCAATCGATCGGAGACGTCGCCCAGTGGATGTCCGGCAGAAGTAATCGCCGAAGCGTTGCCCCGGCGAAGTAGGCGACGAGGAGCGCGACCACTCCGGCCGCGAGCGACATGGCGAGCGTCTCCGCGAACAGCAGCCGGATCAACCGCCATCGGCCGATGCCAAGCGCGAGCCGCACCGCCACTTCGCGCTGCCGCTGTACCGCGCGCCCGAGCAGAAGATTGACGACGTTTGCGCAGGCGATGAGGAGCACGATGATCGCGACCGCCGCCAACCGGACGCCGACTTCCACCTCCTGCAGTCGCTTACCCGGTCCGGCTGCCCGTACGATAGAACCGAATTCCGCGATCGTCGCGGTGTCACCGTACGAGCCGAACAAGGGGCGCCGAAGCGCGGCCGTGAGCCGCTGCTCGAGCTGCGCGTCGTTCGCTTCAGGCGACGGACGCAGCAACAGCTGAAACCCGTTCGTTTCGGACTTTTTCCACCACCCGCTGCCGCGCCCCTCCGCGTAAAAGGCCAGCGGAATCCAGATGTCCGCCGCGTCCAGATCCACACCCACGAACGGCGCTCCAACGACGCCGACCAACGTGTACTTCTTGCCTCCGATCACCAGCGGCTTTCCAGCCGCGTGCCGGTCGCCGTCCATCGCGTTCGTCCAGTAGCGGTGACTGACGACCGCGACGCGCTCCGGTGCGTCGAGACGATCCTCGTCCGCCGCGTAGAGACGACCCAGCTCCGCGCGCGCTCCGGTCAAATCGAAGAATGCCACGCTCGCCGTCGAGACCTGCGCCTCAACGCCGCTTTCGCCCAATCCGATCTTCGTCTTTTGAGGCGCCGAATAGAGCGCCGTCTTGGCGTCGTTGCCGATTGCGCCGCGCACGGCCTCGAACTCCGGATACGAGAAGCCGGGCCAATACTGCGCGCCGTTTGAGAAATGGTGATATGTCCACAGCCGGCGCAGGCCGCCCGGACTCACCACTCCTTCCGGCGCGCGCAGGAACATCGTATCGAGAAACGTGAACATCGCCGCGTTCGCGCCGATGCCCAATGCGAGAAGGAGCACGACGCCGATCGTCAGCCCCGGCGCGCGCCGCAGCGATCGGATCGCGTATCGGAGATCCGACAACATCTCACGAACCTGCTCGCCGCGGCGCCGGTGCGCCGCCACGCGTTGGTCGATGGACATGAGATCATTCCTCACTTGCCGGATGTCACCGAACTCGTCTTCGGTCTGGCGACGCGCCCCGTCCGGCGTCGCCCCGAGTGCGATCAGCTCTTCGATACGCGATTGGAAGTGGAAGCGAAGCTCGTCGTCGACGTCGCGGGCGATCGGCGGTCGGATGAACCGCAGGTACCGTCGCCACGCCGGAGTTCGATCCGGATACGACACGACTAGCTAACGCGCCGGTTCGGGCGTCGCTGCGAACACGCGCGCAACCGCCGCCACATACGCGTTCCAGTTCGTCGTCTCGCTTCGCACCGCGCGTCGCCCTGCCGTCGTAAGTCGATAAAACTTCGCGCGCTTCCCCGACTCCGCATTGCCCCACTCCGACTCGACCCATCCGCGCTCTTCCATGCGGTGCAGGGAAGTGTACAGCGCGCCGTCCAACACCTTGAACGTTCCGTCCGACCCTCGATTGATGAACCGCGCCACGCCATACCCGTGCATCGGCCCCCACGACAACGCGCGCAGTACCAGTACGTCAAGCGTGCCTTGCAGCAAATCGAGCGAGGTCGCGGTCATGCCGGGATTATATCATCAACATTTGAGGGAATCAAGCGAAAGGTCTCAGGTCCCAGGTCTCAGGTCCCAGGAAACGGCACCGCCGTTTCCACCTGAGACCTGAGACCTGGGGCCTGAGACCTGCGAACCCCGCTCCTGCCAACTGATCGCGATTAGTCCTCACGAAGCCTTACGGCCTCGCAGCGTCGAAGCCGTCCCTTACGGCTTCCCCGCATCCAAGTCGTTCCAGTTCATGATCGCATTGAACCCCATCGCGTACGTCCCCTGCGACTGCCAGCGCCAGAACGGGCGAATGGCGAACATCACGACGTGGCCCTGGCCGACCTTCTCGTCCACCAGCTGAGCGCGGCTCGACAACAGCTCGCCATGCTCGAGCGTGCCGGAGAGCAACATGTCCTCGGCCTTCGACGGGAACTGCAGCACGACACGCGTCGACGAGCTCGGGTCGGCCGTCAGGCCGGCGACCGTCGCCGGGCCACCGCCACCACCGAATCCACCGAAGCCACCCGCGCCGCCGCCGCCGCCGGCACCACCAGCTCCGCCGCGTCCACCGCGTCCACCGGCAGCCTGACCGGCCTGCGCGACGTTGAAGTCATTGCCGACGCTCGTCGCGACGCCGAACGCCGTTCCCGTCTTGTCCGGGTCCCACGCCGACAGCTTGAGCAGGGCAGACATCGGCGTCGTGTTCTGCGCAACACTTCCCGCGCGGCCGCCGCGCCCGCCGGCAGTGTCTCTCGTGGCGACAGGCATCGCACCCGCTCCGGCGTTCAGCACCGGGCCGGAGCTGAAGTAGACCGGCACTTCATTGTGGCCATAGCCGTACACCAGCGGACTCTTCGCGTCGGCGATCACACCGCGCAGAATCGTCCCGCGCGCGAACAGCCCGTTCGCCGGCTCGACCGTCACGCCCGGCGTCAACTTCATCTCGGGCAAGATCTGCGACGTGTTGCCTTCCGTGATCAGCGTGCCGCCGTGCTGTACGAACGCGTAGAGCGACTTCATGCCGTCTTCGCCGAGGGCGCCGCGAATGTCGTCGGTCGAATCGGGAAAGCCGAGGGCGGGGAATTGTTTCGTGCTCTTGTAGGGCACCGGCACATCCGCTCCGCCGCCGCCACGACCGCCGCGGCCACCGCCGACGTTCCCCACGCCGCTGCCGCCGTGCGGATAGAGGATCACGTCGAACTTGGCGCGCAGATCACCCATCTTCGCCACCGAGTTCTCACCGAAGTACTGATAAGGCACACCGTACGTGTCGAGCGCGGCGCGCACCCAGCCTTCATCTTGCGTTCGCGTCCAGCTATGGATGTAGCCGATCCGCGGAATGTCGACGTCGTGCGACTTGACCGCGGGCGCCGACGCCACCGCATAGCCGGAAAGCCCGAGCTGCTTCAACATCGGTTCCAACTGCGCGCGATTCGCGTCGGCGATGATCAACGCGCCCGGAGCGAAGCTGTGACCGCCCGCCGCGAACGCTTCCTCGGCGGCCGCCATCTTCACACTCGGCAGCTTGAAGCGGAATGACACGAGCGTGTTGTCGCCGTTGTTCTCGACAATCACCGTGTTGCCGCTGCCGCTGATCCCGCCGGCCGCCACGACGTCCTTGGTCATCGATACGGCGGTCATCGGCTGATTGAGAACACTCTTATCCGTGATCTCGGTGACCGTGATGTTCCGCATGAGCGGGAACGTCCAACCGGTGTCGTCGTATGGCGACGGATTCTGCGGCGGATAGTTCTGCAGCGAGAAGTACATGTCGGCCAGCGTGCGATACGGCTGGTCGCCGCGGATGATGTAGTCGCCCGCGTTCACCTGAACGTTGCCGACCTTGAACGCCGCGTTCGCGGTATGGAACTCCAGACCTTGCGTCTTGAGCTCGTTCACCGCCTCCGCCGCGTTCTCCTTCGCGTGCTGATTCGCCGGAATGACCCACGCTGCGACGGTGCCGGGCTTCGTCTTGCCCTTGTCCACGGCGCGCTTGTTCTTGATCCAGTAATTCTCGAGGAAGAGATCCTTGTCCTTCGCCACGCGGTTCAGCGCGAACAGGATCGCCGACTCCTGGATGTTCGTGTTGGCGCGCGGGCTCCACATGATCGAATCGAGCGGGGGGTTCGGACGGAACCACTCCTTGCTCGTCGTCGTCGCGCCCGGTTTCACGACGTAGTTGTCGCAGCAGTATGATTGCACTTCGTAGAAACGGCCGATCGCGTTGTGCGTGTGCGCGATGAAGAACATGTAGTTCGGTACCCAGCCGTCGTAGAACCCGTAGGTCCACACGCCCGGTACGCCGCGCTTCGTCATCTCCATCACGTCGTTCTTCGCCAGCATCCACCACTCGTCGACGACGATCGGATCGAGCGCGTCGTTGTACGGGCCCGTGCCCGTCGACGCATAGAGGTACGTCTGCGCTTCGTGGAGATCATGCAGGATCGTCGGCGTCCACTCGAGGAACGCCTTGGTCGTGTTCTTCGTCAGGTCCAGGAACTGACCCATGCCGTCGCGGTTGTTGTCGTGCTGCACGTACTTGCCCCAGTACATCAGCGGCAACGCACCGCCGCCGCGCCCGCCGAATTGGCCGGCCTGAGCGTTCGGGTTCGGGTGATCCTTCGTCCACTGCTCGTTGAAGTTGTGGTTGTCCACGAACTTCTCGCGGCCGTCGACCTCGATCACCGGCGTGATGAACGTGATGACGTTGTTACGAATATTCTGAATGAGCGGCGTCTCCTCGACCACCAAACGGTACGCCAGCTCCATCAGCATCTCGGGACCGCCGGACTCGGGCGAATGCATGCCGCTCGTGATCCAGTAGATCGGCTTCGCCGTCTTGATCAGCTGGCGGGCCTGCGCTTCCGTCGTCTTGCGCGGATCTGTCAGCTGATTCAGGTAGCCCTTGTACTTGTCGAGGCTCGCCAGCGTCGCTTCGTCGGCGATCGCCAGCATCACCATGTCGCGTCCTTCTTCCGTCTTGCCGATCGTCCAGTATTTCGCGCGCTTGGGCGAGGCCTTGGCCACCGCTTGCAGATACCGGTGAATGTCCGCCGCGTGATCGAGCACGCCCGGCGCGCCGACGATGTGGCCGAGGAACTTGAGCGGAGTCGGCACCGTGGCCGACGCCGGCAAGTGATCCACGAGCTCCGTCGAGATGCGAGGATCGGACAAATACTTCTTGATCTGCGCCGTGTATTCCTGATCGACCTTCTGCGTGGTCGCCTGCGCGCCCAACATCTGGGCTGCGACGCAGGCGGCGACGAACGCCAATGCGACGACATTGCGGCGGCGCATCGACCGTTTCGAACGCGACATCCTATCTCCTTGTACTAGTTGGTGGGGCGGGGTGGGGCGAGTTGGCTCGGCAGCGTGATTGAACGCTAAGTCGTGTTCACCGCTCTATCTACGCACAACACCCTGAAATCGCGATCTCCTGTGCGGGCTGTCCGAAATCGGACGGTCCGTCCCACTCACGGGCGCCGACACGATCCGAACAAAGACATAAGCCACAATCAAACAACCACTTACGCAGGTGTCGGCCGGGAACGGCGCGTGCCTCGCCCCGCTGTGCGTCGCCCATCGCCCGTCGCCGATCGCCCACCGCCCATCGCCCATCCAGTCCAGCCCGCTAAACCCAACATGATCGCAAAAGATCTCGGCTTTGCCGTCCGAACCCTGCGCAAGCAGCCGGCATTCACGATCACCGCCGTCTTGACCATCGCGCTGGGTATCGGCGCCAGCACCGCGATCTTCAGCGTGGTCAACGCACTCCTCCTGCGTCCGCTCCCCTACGTGCAGCCTGATCGCTTGGCAACGATCCAGGCGGACCTGCGCACACGTCGTGTGTTCAACTTTCCCTGGCCTGGCGGTGACCTTCTCGACGTGAAGCAGCAGCTGACCGCGTTCGAGAGCATTGCCGGCATCAGCTCCGGGCCCACGGCGTTCGTCGGCGACGACGGAAAAGCAGAACAGATCGTGGCTGCGGGCGTTACACCGAATTTCTTCACCCTGCTCGGCACTAAAATCGCCTTCGGCCGGAATTTCGTCGAATCGGACGGCACGCCGAATCCGCGCCGTACGGGGCCGCCTGATCCGAACGCGCCGCCTCCGCCCCGCCTGCCGGCCATGACGATCCTCAGCCACTCGTTCTGGATGAGGAAGTTCGGCGGGGATTCGGCGGTGATTGGAAAAACGATCCAGGTGAACGGCAACGGCGCCACCATCGTCGGCGTTGCGTCGCCGGATCTCAAGCTGGTCTTCCCGTCGGGAAGCGGCATCCAAGAGCAACCGGAGCTGTACCAAGTCTTTCGAATCGATTGGCCCACGCAGTCGCGCCTCGATGTCTTTCTCCGACTCATCGGCCGCCTCAAGCCCGACGCGAATCTCGGCACCGCTCAAGCGCAGGCCGACAAGCTCGCGGCGTATCTGCGCGACCTCGTTCCGATCGTAAAGGCGGCCAACCTCGGTATCCGCATCGAGCCGATGAACAAGGACATCGTCCGCGAGGTCCGCCCGGCGATTCTCGCGCTCATGGGCGCCGTCACGTTCGTCCTGCTGATCGCCTGCGCCAACGTTGCCAATTTGTTGCTCGTTCGTGCGGCGTCGCGTGAGCGCGAGCTCGCCGTACGATCCGCGCTTGGCGGCAGTCGCGGCACTCTCATCCGTCAGATGCTCGCCGAAAGTCTCGTGTTGGGAACCGGCGGCGCACTGCTCGGCCTCGCTCTCGCGAAGCTTGGAATCGACCTGCTGGTGAGCATCGCGCCGGCGAGCTTCCCGCGTGTCGACGACGTATCGATCGACGGTACGGTGCTGGGGTTCACGGTGGCACTCGCCGTCCTGTCGGCGCTGATCTTCGGCATTCTACCCGCGCTCAGAGCGTCACGCCCAAACCTGTCTCAAACGTTGCGCTCCGGTGGCCGGGCGCCGGGACTTCAGGCAGGGAAATACCTGCGTCACGGCGTCGTCATCGCCGAGGTGACGCTTTCCTTCGTGCTGCTGATCGGGTCGGGTCTCATGCTCCGCAGTTTCATGGTGCTCGAGAACGTCGATCCTGGCTTCGATCCGAAGGGTGTGCTCACGTTCACGGCGTTCAACAATCGCGCGCGCACGCCGGGAGAGTCGCAGGCCTACGGCAACACACTCGAGCGGCGCCTCGCCGCCATTCCCGGCGTCATCGGCGTTACTGCAGCGTCGCCGATGCCGCTCGACGGTCAGGACGCGAACATGCGCTGGGGCCCTGTCGCGGCCCAGAACGATCCTTCGCTGTTCCAACAAGCCACGACGCATATCATTCGCCCGAACTTTTTCGAGGCGATGCACGTGCGACTCATCGCCGGCCGCATATTCACGCCGGCCGAGAATGACACTTCTTCGCACGCGATCATGATCGACAAGGATCTCGCGGCGAAGGCGTTCCCCGGTCAGAGCCCCGCGTCGGTCGTCGGCAAGCAGATGTTCTGCCGGATCACCTCTCCAGAGGCGCAGATGTATCAGGTCGTTGGCGTCGTGGAGCATGTACGGCACCTGACGCTCACCAATCCGGGTCGCGAGGCCGCGTTCCTGCCGGAGGGGATGTTTGGATTCGGGGCGGCGAATCGCTGGGCGGTTCGCACCAAGGGTGACCCGTCGCGCGTCATGTCGGACGTACGCCGCGCGGTCGCCGACGTCGATCCCCTCGTGCCGGTCGGCGAGTTGAAGCCCATGAGCGATTACGTCGATCGCGCCATGGCCCCGACGCGGTTCTCGCTCGTTCTCATCGGGGTATTCGCGGCCGTGGCGGCGGTGCTGGCGGCGGTCGGGTTGTATGGCGTCCTCTCGACGACCGTCCGCCAACGTACCGCCGAGATCGGCGTGCGTATGGCATTCGGCGCGACGGGCGACAGCATCTTCCGCCTGATGATCGGTCAGGGACTGATTCTCAGCGGGATCGGCATCGTGGCCGGTTTGGCGGCGGCGCTGGCTCTGACCGGCGTGATGCAGAAGGCCGACATGCTCGTGTCGATCAAGCCCACCGATCCGATCACCTATGCGTCGATCGCCGTCCTGTTCGTGATCATCGCCAGTCTGGCGTGCTTTGTGCCCGCCAGACGCGCGGCTGCTCTCGATCCGAACGTAGCACTTCGCGAGGAATGATTCGTGGGCTTCGACCAATACCATGAGCCTCCGGAAGAACTTCCGGAGGCGAGTCGGACATTCGCCCGAATGATCGCGTCACTCACCGAAGAAGCCGAGGCGATCGGCTGGTACGAGCAGCGCCTCGCCGTTGAGAAAAACAAAGACGCGGCCGCGATCATGCGCAACGCGCAGCACGAAGAGATGAAGCACTTCGGGATGGACCTGGAGTTCCTGCTTCGACAAAAGCCCCAATGGCGCGAGACGCTGAAGGCCATCCTGTTCAAGGCGGGCGACATCGTGAAGCACGGCGACGCCGCCGAGGAAGCGAGTGATTAGGCAGTTCGGGAAGCGGTTCGGGCGCCGCGACACCCATGCCTTTGGAATCACCGCTCGCTGACCGTGTCTATGAACCGCGCGCACCGACAGTCCCAGCCTTCGTTCGTCGCTACATGGGCCGACCGCCGGCGCCGGCGAAGACGCTCCACGCGAATCAGGGTGAAAACCTCCGATTGCGAGATCGGGGCCTGTCCAGCCAATTGTCAGCGAAGTGACCAACCGGCGCCCTCATGAGTTGATCGAGTGAAGGATCAGTGAATCGGTCCTCCCACAAGGCGTGCGACGCGGCACTAGCGATACGCTCTTTCCGGAGTTCTAAACGCGTCGCATTCAGAGAGTTCTTCCATTCTTGATGGTCGCCCTGGCAGCATGCTCCGATCAACCGGCGTCACCAACCAAAGACCTACCGATACTCGCCCCAGCACCAGTCTCAGCCGCACAGAGAGAAATCGCCGCGGCAGTGCAGGGACGTCGCACCCGCGGGTTCGAAGACGAGATACTTCGAATGGAGGCTCGCGCGCCCGGTCTGGGCGGCGTTTGGCAGGACTCCTCAGGTGCGCCCGTCATCTATCTGAAGGACCTGTCGAACCGAAGCGCAGCGATGGCGGAGCTTCGTTCCTTTGCAGCCACGATGCCCGTCGCGGTGCCCTTCCGCTCGACGCTCGGGGTCGAAGATCGCACGATCGTGCTCCAAGGCCAGTTCGCCTTTTCCGAGTTGGTAGCCTGGACACACGAGATATCGGCGCATGTGAGAGCCCCCGGGTTTCTTTCGATCGATGCGGATGAGGGGCTAAACCGGGTACGGATAACAATCTCGAAGACCGCTCCCATTGAGCAATTCAGGGACGCAATCCGATCGCTGGGAATTCCCGACTCAGCTGTTGCGTTCGATCGATCAAGTCCCTTTGTGTTGACCAGCACGTTTCAGGACCACGTTCGGCCCACAGGAGGCGGATTACAGATCGCGACGACGAGTGGCGGGTTCTGCTCTCTCGGCTACAATGTAGACGTCCAGTTCTACGCTGAAGAAGGCTTCCTCACTGCGTCGCACTGTAGCGGGTACTTCAACGGCTTCACCGGGACGACGGTGTACCAGGCCACGACGACGTCCGGAAACGAAATCGGCACAGTGAGCATCAATCCGGCGTGGAATCTCACTAACTCGGATTGCCGCGGCGTCACCCTCTGCAATGACGCCGACGCGATGTATGTGCACTCCGCTGACACGTCGGCCGCAAGCTGGTCGAAGCGGATCTACTACGGTTCGGCCGGCAACAATAACAGCCCCGGGTCGACCACGATCATCAGTCAGTACACCGGGATTCACGTGCTCGGCTATGCGTGGGAAGGAATGACCGTGTACAAAGTGGGTCGCACTACTGGAGTGACGTATGGAACGGTCGCCAGCACCTGCGAGAATCCCATGATAGACAGCCTGACGGCGACTCCGAAAGTGATCCTGTGCGCAGATCGGGCAACCGGTATATCCGGCGGACACGGCGACAGCGGGGGGCCGGTCTACTATCCGCCCGTGTCGCCCGATCCGCCGTACGCTATCGGGCTGATGCTCAGCAGCTTTGCCACCTCTGTAAACAGCAATGACCAGTGCATCGCCGGCTGTCAGATTCTCTTCAGCGAATGGTATAATGTCCAGTCACATCTCAGTCGATATTTTTCGCCCTAGCTCACCACGTCGACGGCGGGTGGGTCGTCGTGCCGCGGCGAGGCTTTGGTTCGTCATCGCGTCCAATTGGCGCTACGTCGCAGGGATCTGCGCCATCTTACTGACGGCAGCTTGCCGAACGGACGTTGCTCCCGAGGCGGGCGCTTTTGCATTAGCCACCACCATCGAACCAAGCGCCGCGCACGTGGGGGACAATTTCTTAATCGTCGTGACTGCGACAAACGTCTCGAGCCAAGCCCAAATCGTCTCGCCGGATGCATGTTCGCCCGCGTTCCAGGTGTTCGACGTCAACGGTAGGCTGGTCGGAGGAGGCAGCCCCGGATTCTGTTTCGAGCCAACGACATCGATTAGTGTCGCACCGGGCGAGCAATACGTGGCCAAGCTCAGCTGGAGGGGCGACGTCCGCCGGGAGTCGGATCTTTCGTGGACGCCACTCGCCCCCGGCGCGTACACGGTAAAAAGCGATCTGTGTTGTGGGTTCGGTGAACTCGTACGCAATACACCAGGGAGCGTCCGCATTTCGCCCTGATCGGATCGAATTCTCCGCGCGCTCAGTGTCCGCGTTCTTAACGGCGGTGACAACGTTGTCGAGCGAGTAGCTGGCGGTACGGTGGTTGCGCCGGGGGGCCGGGTCTGAAGCGTCTTCCCTGCCTACGACCCGGAGCCCGCGGTGGTCGATAACGTGAACGAAATTCTCAGCGAGGCCGATTCAACGGATCGGCGGACCTTTCTCGCCCGTGCCTCCGTGCTTTCGTTGGCAATCCCGGCGGCCGGCGTCGCGCTCGTTGCCTGCTCACCCGCCGGCCGGCAACCACGCGTGGACTCGGCTACGCGCGCAGGCATGCCCGGGCGAAGCGGGGAAGCCCGACAGCCGCACAACTCAGACAGCCGGCTCGACTCCTCGGTTCTCAAGGGCGAGCACCGCGCCGGAACATCTGCGACCGGTTCCGCCACGCAGGGGGCACAAAGTCTTGCCTATCATCGCTGGGATCCGGCGCTCCCGCCCGTGTCGACCGCCGGGCGCATCCAGCTGAGCTGGCACGCCCGAGAGGCACCAGTTCGCATCTCCGACGACACCGTGATCGCCGGGTGGACCTTCGAGGGCGACATTCCCGGTCCGATCGCGCACTGCCGCGTCGGCGACACCGTCGAATTCACGCTCACGAACGACGTGGACATCCCGCATTCGATGGACTTCCATGCCGCGCAGATCGATCCGAAGCAGGCCTTCCGATCGGTGCCGAAGGGTCAGTCCGTCAACTTCACGTTCAAGCCGAAATATGCCGGCGCCTACATGTACCACTGCGGCACCGCGCCAGTGCTCATGCACATCGGCTCGGGTATGTTCGGCGCGATCATCGTGTCGCCGCGCGAACCGCTGCCGCCGGCGAAAGAGTTCGTCCTCGTCCAGAACGAGTACTACCTCTCGGATCCCGCGAACGGCCTCCGCGCGTCGGACTATCAGAAAATGCTGAACATGCTGCCCGACGTCGTGTGCTTCAACGGCCGGCC
>DATMHK010000184.1:0-9147 GCA_035554995.1 Gemmatimonadaceae bacterium | reverse complement strand
CGGACGCCGGCAAATTCCTCAGTGTAAGCGAGCCGCGCCTGCCGTAATTGGGCGCGCAGGTGTTCCGCGCGTGTATCCAATGCGAGTAGCACGCGACCTGTCGCAGCGGAGTCGGCGGCGGTGCCATTTGGTAGCGCGCGGAGGCGCTCGTGCAGCGCTGCGATTTGAGAGTCCACCCGTTGCCGCGATTGGCCGACTGCATTCGCATCGCCCTTGAGAGCAAGACGCTGAAACTCGAGTTCGACGAGCTGCGCCGCGACGGAATCAAGAGGCGAAAAACCCAGAGCGCTTTGCGCGAGGCTTGTCACAGGGGTACCAAATGCAAACAGGCCAGCCAGAGCGACGGACATCAGGAGCGAGGACGAATGGCGCATCGTGGGCAACCTCGAAGTGACGGGGCTACTGTAAGCGACAGTGCAACGTGGGTGTCGGGCTAACGCCGAGCTAAGCTGCAAAGGATTTAAATAAGAGTGCGGGCGAAGCCCGCACCAATCAAGAGCGAGCCTCTGTCAGGTTCAGCGCTCGTTAGCTGGCGCTTCGGCGCCAGGAGCTTCCCCCGCCATATCACGATACGTCCTCGTGCGTCATAGCCTCAGCGGACTACAGTGCATAGGGTGCGACGCCCAACGTAGCGTTCCGGATTCAAGCTGCGCGGCCCAGCCGTGGGCCACAGCTGCGACCCACTAGGCTGGTCCGCGTCAGACTCTACCGCGCTGGGCGGGGCCGCCGGCGTCTAGCGACGGCAGTCGTTGCTTATCGCGGTCGCCAGCCGCTCCGCGTCTGCTCGATTGAAGCCGTCGATTCTATATCTATTGCCGATGATCGCATCGGCGATTCGAGGCGTGCCGTGGACTTTCCCGTCGACAACAAGGGCCAGGCTTCCGCCGACGTGCTCCTTGGTGAATTCATGAACGCGCTTCGCCGCATCATCGGTCACAGTGAAGTTGAGAACCCATTGGCCCTCGGTCTGCGACGCAGTGGCGCCCGTGATATCGCCGGTAGCCACCAGAGGAGTCCGAGACATCAGGATTGTCGTAGTGTCGTTCAGAGTGCCGGTCTTCGTGGAATCCGTCTGCGTATCCGCGACCGCGCTCATCTCGATGGCGGGGCATGGCGCGCCAGCCTCATGGCGTGTGGCGCAAGCGAGACATAGACAGATCATCAGCGACAACAGAGTATGAACGATTACAAAGAGTGGCTTGCGATCCATGCGGGGCCTCACGCAAGACGGCCAGCGAAATGACTCGTACATTGGGTGCTCCAGTCTGAGAGTTCGGACGTGAGAGATTCACCGCCGCGACGTGTTCGCGGACAGTGCGATGCGCGGCACGCGAGTGCCTGCGATCGTTCCGTCGGACTTCAGGCCTGCAACGGAGGTGGTCGGGCGGCTTGGCCCGTCGTGTGCTCGAACAAGCACAACGACGAGGAATCGCGAGTCGGCGCCGGCGCGGATTGAACTTGGCCGTCGTGCAGGCTCGCTTCGGACGCCAACAACGGCGGCGGCGCGGTATCGACGTCCTTCCGCACGGGCGTCGTCGCCAGCAGCGCACTATGGTTCGCCGTCGCGATACCTGGGTGCGAGCTGTGATGGCTGTGCACCGAGATACGCGCGCGTCCGTTCGTGTCGCTCGCGAGAAGCAACAGGAACGCCGCAGTAAGCAGGCGCATCAGGGCACGAGACGATGCCATCGACATGTCAGCGGGTTGCGCGTGGACCAACTGCTCGAACGTACGTGGATCAGCTCCAACGATCAAGCGCCAGCTAACGCCCCAGTTCAGCTGCAACGCGTGTTCGCCGGTCGAAATCGATGTCCTTCACGCGAAGCCGAAGGCATTCCAACAATCGAAGACCGCTGCCATACGTGATCGTCACGCAGAGTTGCGGCGCACCGGTGAGGTGTCCCACGATCGCCCGAACTTCGCTGTCCGATAGGACGACGGGAACGTAGCGTGACACCTGAGCCAGCTCGATTCCGCGGCAGCACAGATGCAATGTCTGCCCCGAAAAAACGCGGGCGGCGAATCGATTCGCCGCCCGCACCATCAGACAACCTCGCGCTCGCTGGCACCCAAAACGGCTATCGCTTCGGATCGAGAATGTCGCCGATGCGGTGATCCACACCCGTCAGGTGCAACTCCGTCTCGCGGTCGCCCGCCTTCGCGATCGCCGCGCGGACCTGCTGCCGCAGCGACATCAGCTCACCGCGCAGCTCGGACTTCGTGTCCTCCGACGACAGCTGGATGTTCAACCCCAGCGCCGCCAGCTGCTGCACCTGCGCAATCTGCGCCGCCGATGGATTCAACTTGTTGTTGACCTGTGTCAGATAGTTGTTCTGCAACAACCGGCGATACGCGTCGATCCTCGGCGACGCCGACTTGAGCTCCGACCAAATTCCGCTCTGCAAGTCGTCGAGCATCTCGGCCAGCGAATACGCATCGTCGCGATTCTTCGCGACCGCCGGCGCCTCGATCAGCAGGTTGAGGCGCTGGTCCTGCAGCACCGTGGCGAGCACGCGGTTCTGCGCGTTGCCCACGCGCGTGAGCATGCCGCCTGCCTCGACGCGCGACGCGATCTCGGGATGAATGAGATACGTCGGCGTCTTGAACACACTGTCGTTGAGGAACTTCATCGCCGCCTTCTGGCGAGCCTTGGGCAGCGCGACGTAAACCGCGCCGGGCTGGCTTCCCGACTTGTACTGTACGGTGCCGCCGCCGATCATCGTCGCCGGATGCGCGGCTTCCGTCGCCCACTGGCCCACAGTGCGGTCGTAGAGCGTTTGCAGCAGCGAGTTGTCGTCGCCTTTCCGTGTCCCCGCGGACGCGACGTAATTCATCACCCGCGCGATGTTCTTGAAGCCAAGACCGCTCGACTTCACCGGATCGGCGTCGCCGACGGCTTCGCTCAGAGTGCCGTAGCCGCCGAACGCGTTGCCGCCCGAGAAGCGATACCACGGCACCGTGTCCTGCATCCGCGACCACGCCTCGAGCGTCGGGCGCTCGTCGTCGGGCGTCTTGGCATTTGGAATTTCCTTATAGCCCCACATGATCGAGTACTTGTCCCACGGTCCGACGCGCGGAAGGATGTCGTCGAGCGGGATCTTGTCTTCCGGCTGCGCGACGTAGTTCATGCGCGAGTAGTCCATGATGCTCGGACTGTGCCCCATGCGGTGCGTCCACGACGGGCTGCGCAACGAATCCGCCGGATAGGTCGAGCTGCCGATCTGGTCGTGCTGCAGGCCAAGCGTGTGCCCGATCTCGTGCGCGACGCCGAACTCGAGCAGCTTGCCCATGAGCGAGTCGGGGAAGGGAATCGTCCGCGCCCGTGCGTCGAGCTGCGATGCCTGCGTGAAATACCAGTACTGCATCAGCTCGATCAGGTTGTGGAAGATCATCGACGACCCGTTGAGCGTCTCACCCGTGCGTGGGTCCTGCACGCTCGGACCGACCGAGTTCTCGACCGTCGATGGCAGCCACCGGACCATCGTGTGCCGAATGTCTTCCGGCGACCAATCCGCGTCTTCCGCCGGCACCTCGCCCGGTACGATGCCGTTCTTGAAGCCGGCTGCCTCGAACGCGGGCTGCCAGTCGAGAATCGCTTTTCGAATCCACGGCTTCCACTGTTCGGGGGTATCCGGATCGACGTAGTACACGATCGGCTTCTTCGGATAGCAGAGGTTGCCCTCTTTGCGGTCCGAGCACTCCAAGCGCCAGCGCGTGATGAAGCGCTTCCGCTTCGCCACTTGCTCGTTCGTCCCAAAATCCACTGTGCCGACATTGAAGAATCCGATACGCTCGTCCGCATAGCGCGGCTTCATCGGATGCTCGGGCAGACGCACGATACTCCAGTGCCCGACGACGCTCTGCGCCGGACGCTGAGCAGGCAGAGCGCCGGGAAGGGCAGGGCCACCGCCCGCCGGAGTGCCCGTCTGCGTCGCTTCGATCTCGACGTTATCGGGAAACGCCGACACGCGCTCGATGTACGACCGTTGCGGATCCACGCCCGTCGGCGCCGGGTTCCGGATCGCCGCGAACTCCGGGACGTTCGTCGTGAAGAGACGAGTCACGTCAACCACCGCCGCGCTGTCCGGGCCGTACGACTCGACGTTGAACGTCGCGATGATCGGTCCGTAATTCGAGTTCTGTACGGAACGATAGACCGCCTGCGTCGTGTCTGCCGTGATCGCGTACGAAGGACTGCGCAGGATCATCCGGTTGCCATTCCGCTCCCAGCGCAGGGTGCGCTCGGTGAATTGATCGCCCGCGTAATCGCCGAAGCCGGGCGTCGTCGGGCCCGGTGTCTGATTCCCGGCAGCCGCGCGTGCCAATCGTCCGACCATCAACTGATCCTTATTGAGCTCCTTCGCCGGAATCTCGAAGTACACGCGATCGCCGACGCGATGGACCTTGAACATTCCGGTCTTGGTCTTCGCCTCGGCCGTGATCACGCGATTGTATGGACGCGGCGCGGCTGCCGCGGCCGGCGGGAAGCCTGCAGGCGGCGCTCCGCCACGCCCTGTCGTGTCCGGGGTGCCCTGCCCGGGTACGGTGGGCGGGGGCCCGCCGCGGCCGGCGTTCGGGTTCGTCGGTTGCGGCGCCGGTGCGGGCGCGGGCTTGCTCGTCGAGCATGCCGCGGCGGCCAGTCCCACGGCGAGTGTCGCGAAAGAAATCGCGGCGCGGTTCATCATATCGTGGATTTAAAGGTTGAAATAGGAGGGCTTCCTGAAGCTGTTCTCCGGCCCGCCTCCACGCAATGACCCCAACGCGCCAACCACCAATCAACTCGATGGCAAAGGTGTCCGTCGCTCAGCGGGGAATCCACCAACTGGCCTTTACGAGGAAGATGTTGTCGGGTTTTGTCCGAAAGAGCGCTGACCGATCGCGCTCGAATTCCAAGTCGCCAAAGCCAGCACCCGCGGCTCTCGATTGTGTCCATGCGAGATACAACACGGAGCCCGGTCGGTATTCCCACCGAAACACTGCGTTCCCGCGCAGCGACTGCTGACTGAAGTTCGGATTGTCGAACGTGAACGGCTGCGCCGGTCCGGCCGCGTCGGGATCCACCGCGTATTGCGCGATTCGCCCCGTCGTGTCTCGAATCTCGCTGATCGTCCCGCGATCGCGCCCGTACACGGCAACCTGCTTCGAGCGTGGCGCCACGTATTCCTCGAAGCTCGAGTAGCGGCCGGCGGCGAAGAACGGCTGCGCGTACACCTCGAGCGTCATCGTCGGCGTAAAGGTGAAGCTGGCCCGCGTTTCGAGGCTTAGTAGCGGTTCGTCGAGCACGGCCATCACGTATCGCGAACCATAGAAGGCTGATGCTGTCGCATCCGCTACCGACGTGACGTAGAACGCGTAGTTGTGAGACCGCGAGTACGACGGTGAGAATGACAGACTCACCTGCGAGCTCGGTCGATACGTTACGCCGAGGCTAACGTTCGGCGCATTGCTACCCGCCTCGTCCCAGTTATAGCTCGTGCCGAGATTGGCAACGAGCGCATGTCTCGAATCGGTAGATACGTTGAGATTCGCGTAGTGGCCGTGGGTGGTGCGAACGGCCGGGCCGCCGCGAAGCTGCCTGTCGTCGATCACTGAAGGAAAATCGATCACGAACGCGTGCACGTTCCAGAACTGTGGCGTCGTAGCCTGGGCGAAGATGTGATAGTCAACCTGCGTCAGGTCGCCCTCGTAGTTGCGAATGAACTGACCGCCGGCCAGCGCGACTATCCCATGGTGCCAACTCGTCGGCTTCGTCCAGTTCAGACCAAAGTTGCTGCTCGTGAAGATGTAGTCGGCGCGTGTCTGAAAGGCGTAGTCGTTCGACTCGTAGCCCGGTGTGCGGGTGTCGAAGGAGATTTCGCCGAAGGTGAAACCGTTGTCCTTCCCCGCGCGCGCGTAAATGCCGCCCCCGCTCAGCGACGTCGCGGTCGAGTCGAGTCGATTGGAGAAGAAGCCACCATTGCCGGCGCCGCGGTCGGGCCGCTGGAAGTAACGCGCGCTGGACTGCTGTCGGAGTAGAATCTCCCGCGGATCGCCGGACACGTTCGTCACCGACGCCTGCATTCGAACATTGTAGACGTGATTCGGCGTCGAATAGAACAGGTCATGCCCGATCAACTCGGCGTGCCGCGCGAGCAGCGGCGCAAACGTGGAGTCGATGTTGCGCGCGACGCCGCTCACCACGGCGCCTGCGACGAGGTCACCGTTCATGAAGTCGCGCTTCACCCGACCGACGAAATAGTCGGCGAGCGGCTCGACCTCTTGCTTCCCGCGGACACCGCCCGCCGTGATCACGTTCGCGTTCGAGCGTCCGGTAACGGCGTTGAGCAGCCCCAGCGTGTAACCCTGCGACGTTCGGCCGGTGAGCTTGGCCGCGCCGAGAATCGTCGTCGCGTCGGCCACGTCGGCGAACTGATAGTTCTGTTCAGCGAGCGACGCTCCTGTCGGCGGCCGGCCGATGCGCCGCGAGTAGAACGCGTTCATGTCCTGCGTGTTGTCGCAGAAGTTGCACGACATGTTCGAAAACCCGAAGACCTGCGACCCTTCAACGAAAAACGGCCGCTTCTCCGGAAAGAATGTCTCGAACGCCGAGAGGTTGAGGACTGCCGGATCGACTTCGACTTGCCCGAAGTCGGGATTGAACGTCGCGTCGAGTGTGAGATTCGAGGTCAACCGATCCTTGAGGTCGAGGCCGACACGCATCGACGGCTTCCCGCGCCGGTCGAATGGATCGCCTTCGGCGCCGCTGATCCAGGAGGATTTCGTAACGGCGTACGGTAGGAGCTCGATGTGCTGCGACGACGCGGGAATGCGTACGCCGAACAGATGACCATAGCGCGACGGACCGCCTGGGTCGCTCTTCTTCGTATAGGCCCAGACGTCCGCCTCTTCCCTCCGCTTGATGGCCCGCGCGACCTGCAACCCCCAGACTTGAGTCGTGTCGTGCGGAAAGCGCAGCTGGCTGTACGGGATGCGCAGCTCGGCCGTCCATCCGTCTTCATCGATGTGCGTCGCGGCCTGCCAGACCGGGTCCCACGACACGTCGCAGCACTGGTTGCCGACACCGATCTGGTCGGCTTTCGAGCCGGCCGGATTGACCTGGAAGATCGCGCGGCTCAGATGGTCGTGATACGAATCGATCTCGACGTCGAAGATGTCGGAGTCGAAATTGGCGTCGCGGCGCACCAAGCGCGTCGCCACACCCGTCGGTCCCTCGGTGTCGTACATCTTCGCGCCGACGTAGAGCGCATCGCCATCATATAGAAAGCGAACTTCGGTTCGCTGCGTCGGCGGCTTGCCATCGTCAGGGTCGCTTTGCGTGAAATCCGTGATCGGGGGCGCGGCACGCCAGGCGGCTTCGTCGAGGCGGCCGTCCAAAACGATCTCGCCGACGCGCCGGCTCGCCGTTGCCCTCGGGACGACTGTGGTGTGGCCAAAGCGCTTGGCCCCCACCGTGTCGGGGCCTGATTGTGCCGCGGCGGAGCCAACGGCAAGACATGTGAGTACGAGAACACTAGACCCAATCCTGCCAGTCCGGCATATTCCGCCCATGACTACAACCACGGCTCCCTCGACGCTCAAGCGTACTCCTTTCTACGAGAAACACGCAGCACTTGGTGCCAAGCTCGTCCCGTTCGCCGGCTGGGAAATGCCCGTTCAGTATCCCCAAGGCATCACCGCGGAGCACAAAGCCGTCCGCGAGCGGTGCGGGTTGTTCGACGTATCGCACATGGGCGAGTTCATCATCCGCGGTCCGCGCGCCGTCGACTTCGTGAACTATGTGACAACCAACGACGTCGCCGCCCTGACGATCGGTCAAGTGCACTATTCCACGATCCTGAACGATCGCGGCACGATCGAGGACGACTGCCTCGTCTACCGCTTTCCCGACAAGGTCATGATGGTCGTGAATGCGTCGAACATCGACAAAGACTTCGCGCACATCGCGCGTCACGCCGACAAGTTCGGCGTCGAGCTCACGAACGTCAGCGACGATATGGGGCTGCTCGCCCTCCAAGGGCCGATGGCCGCTTCGATTCTTCAGCCGCTGACCGACGTCGATCTGTCGACTATCAAGTATTACCACTTCGCTGAAGGCAAAGTTTCGGGCATGCCCATGATCGTCTCGCGCACGGGCTACACGGGCGAAGACGGCTTCGAGCTCTATCACGACACTCAGTATTCTTTGCGCCTCTGGGACGCGCTCATGGCCGCCGGCGACGTCACGCCCGCGGGACTCGGCGCGCGCGACACGCTGCGACTCGAGATGGGCATGGCACTCTACGGCAACGACATCGACGACACCGTGACGCCGCTCGAGGGCAACCTGGCCTGGCTGGTCAAGCTCAAGAAAGGCGATTTCGTCGGTAAGTCGGTGCTCGACGAACAAAAGGCCAACGGCGTGAGAAAGAAGCTCGTCGGTTTCACACTTCCCGAGCGCAACATCGCCCGGCATGGCTACCCGGTCTTCGCCGGCGGTCAGTCAAGCGGCGGCGTCTGCAGCGGCACCCTGAGCCCCACGCTAGGCATCCCGATCGGCACGGCATACGTCCCGACCGAGCTCGCCAAGGAGGGGTCGACCTTTGACGTCGAGATCCGCGGCAAGCGCGTCCCGGCGACGGTGGTGAAGACCCCCTTCTATAAGGAAGCATCGCATTTGTAGTCAGCTGTCATCCTCCGGGCGCTCCGCGCCCGGAGGATCTAGTCTCCTTGACTAGTTGCCAGAATGGTAGGGTAGATCCCCAGCTCGCTGCGCTCGCTGAGGATGACGGTTGCATGTCGATTTTAAGCTCTCCTGTTCGACGAAGAGGTAGAGCCTACCCCTTCACGGAGCCCCAATGAACCTCCTCTCCGACCTCCGCCGATCCTTCCGCAGCCTGGGCCGCGCCCGGGGCTTCACCGCGGCTGTCATTCTGACGCTTGCCCTCGGCATCGGCGCGAACACGGCGATGTTCACGCTGCTGCGCGGAACGCTCCTCCGGGCGCTCCCGAACCGTGATGGTGAGCGGCTCGTTTACCTCCGGCAATCGGCGCAGGGTGTCGGCGCGAGCAACGTTGCGTTCTCCGTTCCCGAGATCGTCGACTACCAGTCGGGGACCAAGACGCTCAGCGAGATCGCCCAGTACTCGCGGATGACGTTCACGCTCGTCG
>DATMHK010000183.1:0-55394 GCA_035554995.1 Gemmatimonadaceae bacterium | reverse complement strand
CGTATCGTGTTCACCGAATCCACCCGTGAAGATGATCCGCGGCGCCAACCCGCGACGCCAAAGCTCAATGGCGTGATCGAGTCGCGCCCGAAGCACGGGTGACGGCCGACCAACGTATTGCGCCGCACCAAGCACGACGATAGCCGACGACGGCTCCGCTGTGTCGCGCCGAGCCCAAATCAACACGCCGGCCAGCGATGCCGCCCAAGCGATGATCATCAGCGCTCCGAAGAGCCATCCGAGGCGCCACCAGTTGATTCGCCGCGGCCGAGGCATATGTCCGGCGGTTTCCCTTTACCGTTCGCGATCGCTGGGTCGCGCGAACACGATCGTCAGGCGCCCGCCCTCCTGGGTCATCATGCTCGGCTCCCATCCGCCTCGGCTCCGCTCGTTGAGCAGATCGGTGAGCGCGTCCTCGTCGTCGTGCGTGTGGCGCGTGAGGCGAAGGATGACGGCCTGGTATTCTTTCATGGGCGCGAAATTAGTACCTTTGCGCGCCATGCACACCACCCCCGGGTTCCCGACGCTTCGCGTCGTGTCGCACCCGCTCGTGCAGCATAAGCTGAACATCCTGCGCGACCGCGAAACGCCCACGAAGATCTTCAAGGAGCTCGTCGACGAGATCGCGATGCTCATGGCGTACGAGGCGACGAGCGATCTCCCGCTCGAGGACGCATCCGTCTCCACCCCGCTCGAGCGCACCATCGGGCGCCGTGTGAGCGGCAAGAAGCTGACGCTCGTTCCGATTCTCCGCGCGGGTCTGGGCATGGTCGAGGGCATCTACCGTCTTGTCCCGGGAGCGCGCGTCGGCCACATCGGGCTGTATCGCGACCACGACACACTCGAGCCCGTCGACTACTACTTCAAGGTCCCGGGCGACGCGCCGGAACGCGATTTCTTCCTGCTCGATCCCATGCTCGCAACGGGCGGAAGCGCGGCCGCGGCTGTCGCCTCACTCAAGCGCGCCGGCGCCACGCGCATTCGCTTCATGTGTCTTGTCGCGGCGCCGGAGGGAGTCCGCCGCTTGGCATCGGAGCACCCTGACGTGATCGTCTATTGCGCCGCGCTGGACCGGGAGCTCAACGATCACGGCTACATCTTGCCCGGCTTAGGCGACGCCGGCGACCGGCTCTTCGGCACGCGCTAAGAGTGGCGTTGTTATCCTGAGCAGCGCGGCGACGAAGGACCTACTTTCCTTGACTGGCAACCAGTCGCGGACAGCAGGTCCTTCGCTTTCGCTCAGGATGACGCGCTTTCACGGTCTGCCCATCGCCCACCGCCGATCGCCCATCGCCGGTTTCCTACCCAAACCACTCCCTCGGACAATCCCGCTGCTGGCGCGCAGCGTCAATCACCCACTGCTGTGACTGCGAGTCTACGACCTCGGTCTGCACTCGGTTGAGCCACGAGTTGGCCTGCGATCCGTCGCCCACCCGGCGCCAAAGCTCTCCCACCAGATACGTCAGCACGGCGCGCTCCTCTCGAGACACCCCGTCGAAGCTCGACAATGACTCCTCGAACTTCCACGCGGCTTTTCGTCGAAAGAAGCGCTCGGCCTCCACATCGCCCTCGTCCACACAGCACCACGCGGCACGGAGCAACAGATCCGCGATGTGACGCGGCTCCATCCCCTGCCACTCCGCGACCTTCGCCGCGGCTTCGTATTTCTCCGACCCATTCAACGTGCCACACGTGATCGCCGGCGCGAGCTCGTTCCACACGCGTTCCTTGAGCACGGCCGTGACTTCTGCTTCCTCGGTAAAATCGCGATCGGCACCCGAGTAGCCACAGCGATTGCATGTATGGATCAAATAGGGCAGCGGCTGTGTTCCCGCGGCACGCTCGTGGAAATCCGTGCGCTTGCCCCCGAAGGAGTTGGTCGACACCACCGTTTGCGAGCGAAAACGCGTCTCGCAAATCGGGCATTGCAATTCGATCTGCTGAAGCGTGGTCATCGGTGCCTCTCCCGCCTACCGTCTACATCCTTTCCACCGGGGAGAAAAGGAAAAACTGTGCCATGCCGGGAGGGCCGTCGCGACTCTTGTTCACGTACTAGGGCATTACTATCATTCCGCGTCCATCGTGCGACGCGATCGCACGACTCGCGCGCCGCCCTCCCGCGTCCGGTCGAATGCTGATCAACCTGCTCCCTGATTTTTTCGCCGTTCTCGAGAGCACCGACCGCGTCGCCGCCTACCAGCGCTACTTCGACAATCACCGACGGATTCTCCAGCCCTACTGGCAGAACTACGTCATCGATCCAGAAACACCGCACTTCCTCGACATCGTCCGCTCCACGATCGATGCGGGACACGACGATGTCTCGGCGATGCTGGCGCGCACCGACGTCGTAAGCCTCGCGCGCGCGACCGAGCAGCAGTGCCGCGAGATCCTCGATATGGACTGCGACGTCGACGTCGTGCTCATGGTCGGTGTCGGCGCCGCGAACGCCGGCGAGCTTGTCGTCGACGGCCGCGGTATCGCGTTCGTTTGCCTGGAGCATTTCACCGGCCAAACCAACGCGCAGACCGAGGGCCTCGGCCTCGACCCCGAACTCCTGCCCGCGTGGCTGGCTCACGAGATCGCTCACGTCGTTCGCTACACCTCGCCGACGAGTCGAAGCGAGCTCCGCGCCATCGTTCAGGATGCCGGCGGTTTCTACTCCTACTGGGACGCGGGGCGGCGCGCTACGCTTCGCGAGTTGCTCGTCAATGAGGGGTTGGCCGTCCACGTTTCCCGCGCGGTCAGTCCGGGTCACGCTGCGTGGGAATATTTCGGCTACGAGCGGCGGCAATACGCGGACGTGCGGCAGCTGGAACCGGTCGTCGGTCGTGCCATTGCGGCGGACCTCGATCGTCGCGGACTCGGCCTCCGACTCCGCTATCTCTCCGGCGGAATGAGCGATGAAGCACGCACCGTCGACCGCTACGTGCTGCCGGAGCGCGCCGGTTACTATCTCGGCGCGAAACTCAGTGAACCCGCCGTCGCCGCGCGTGGTCTCGCTTGGTCCATTCGAGCCAGCGCCGATGAAATCGCCGCGGTTGGACACACGGCGGCGCTGACCGCGTAGCTCCTACTTCCCAACGCAAAAGCGCCGAAATACCTCGTCGAGCACATGCTCGACGTCGACCGCGCCAATCAACTCTTCGAGCGCCGCCACCGCGTCGTGCAGGTGAACCGCCGCGACCGGAGCCGGAACGTCGCCCATCCGCCATCGCTCGAGAAATTCGGCGACCTCCTCTCGCGCGTGGCCGATGGCGAAGCGATGTCGCTCCTGAGTCAGGATGGGCGCGTCCAGGTCGGTCACCGCGTCGCCATCGACGATGAGCTCCTGAATCAGATCGACGAGCTGTCCTAACCCCGCCCCGCGTTCCGCGCTGACAGCGATCGCGGCGCGCGCGCCGACAGCCTCCTTCGCCGACGCCAGATCGGCGTCGCTCACCGCTGCGAGATCCGACTTCGTCCGCAACGCGACAATGGCGGCGTTGGTGCGGCCGCGGAGTCCCGTCCCCACCGCGCGCATGCTTTCGACATCGTCGCCGCAGGCGAGGACGACGGCCGCGCGCGCCACATAAGATCCGCTGACCTCGACGCCCAGACGCTCCACGATGTCGGTTGCTTCACGCAGCCCCGCCGTGTCGACGAGGCGCAGCGGGATTCCCGTCGTGTCGATGACGGCTTCGATCGCGTCGCGTGTCGTTCCAGGAATGTTCGTCACGATCGCCCGCGATTCGCCGAGGAGCGCGTTGAAGAGCGATGACTTGCCGACGTTCGGCGCTCCGGCCAGCACGACGAGCGCCCCATGGCGAACGAGCTCCCCCGTTTTCGACGTTGCGAGGAGTTGTTCGAGCGCGGCGATGGCGCGCTGCGCCGCGTCGGCGATTCTCGCCGGCGCTACGGGTCCGTCGTCCTCCTCCGGAAAGTCGATGTCGTACGCGATGAGCGCCTCGAGCTCGATGAGCTGCGATCGGAGTTCGAGCACTCTGCGGCTGAGGCCACCGTCGAGCTGGCGAAGCGCGACGGATTGTGCCGCGCGTGAGCGGGCATCGACCAGGTCGGCCGTCGCCTCCGCCTGCAGCACGTCCATCTTTCCGTTGAGGACGGCGCGTCGGGTGAATTCGCCGGCCGCCGCCAGTCTCGCCCCCCGAGCGACGAGCGCGGCTGTCACCGTCGTCGAAACTACTGAGCCGCCATGCGTGACGAGCTCGACGGCATCCTCACCCGTGTATGAGGCCGGCCCGTCGTAGCGGGTTACGACGGCCTCGTCCAATTCCACGCCCACCGCGTCGCGCACGGGCGATACGACGACCCGACGCGGCTCGTCGGGCCAGCGATCGAGCGTAGCGCGCGCGATCGCATGTGCTCGAGGTCCAGAGAGACGCACGATGGCGAGCGCGCCGCGCCCGGGCGCGGTCGCTACAGCCACGATCGTGTCGGAAAAGTCGATTGGACTCGCGCTGTCTTGATCGGCCATCTAGTGCGCCGGGAGTGCACCACTCGCCGACAGATCCAGTGTTTCGCCCGGCTCCAGGATCTTCACCGCGTCGCTGAGATGGTGCGAGGCGAGACGCGCTTTCAGCCGGTTGATCGCATCGTGCGCGGTCGCCGTCACGTGTCGGAATGTCCCCCAGTGATACGGAACGAGTACCGATGCGCGCAAGCGCTCGAACAAGTCCAGCGCGTCCTCGTGCGTCAAATGGCCTTTGCGGAACCCGGGCTTCCACCACGGCGCGTACCCAATCGGAAGGAGCGCCAGATCGAGCTCCCGTCCTCGATTCCACAACGTGTGCTCGACAAGATGGTGCGTGTCGTCGACCAGGGCCGTGTCGCCCGCAAAGAATGTCGACGTCGATCCGTCGAGGAGATACATGTTCGCCGCGGCCCGCCATCGGTCGAACCCATAGCGGTTGCCTTTGTGCGTCGCCGCCGCTGCGTGGAGCTCGACGCGATCGATCCGCATCGATTCGCCCGGGCCAAGCGCGCGTGCCGAATCGAATCCGAGCCGGCGAAGCCACTTTGCCACGGCCGGTGGCGCGATCAGCGGAATGTCGCGCGGTAGTCGCTCGAGCGAATCGAACGAAAGGTGATCAGCATGCGCATGCGTCAGTAGCAGCGCATCGAGCTTCGGCAGATCCGCGAGCGCGATCCCTGGCTGCGAAACCCGTGGTAGCAAGCGCCCAAGCTTTGGCTCGAAGTTCGGATCCGTCAGTATCCGAACACCGTCGAGCTCGAGCAGGAGAGTAGCGTGGCCGATGTACGTGACTCGCATCCGTCGCTCCGCGGACGGCGGCGGCCCCCCAATAGCCGGCGCCGGCTGGTCTAGGTCTTCCGAGACCGACTTGCGGGATTCGTGCTCGCGATTTGGCTACCGCCGATCCCGGCCCGGACGCGCTCCCGCGTCAAGACCCATTGCTGCGGCAGCGCGGCGATGTTTTGCGCCGCGTAATAGAGGTTGAGGCCCGACGCGAAGTTCAGGAACATGACCGTGAACATCGCCGGCATCATGTAGCTCATCACCTTCGCCTGCGGATTCGGCGGCGACGCGCGCATCCCGATCCAGGACAGCACGAACATCGATGCGCCCATCACGATCGGAATGACGTACAGCGGATCGCGCAGCGAGATGTCCGGCAGCCACAGGAATGAAACGCCGCGGAATTCAATCGTGTTCTGAAAGACGAAGTAGAGCGCGAAGAGCACGGGCATCGGCAAGAGCATCGGGACGCAGCCGAGCATCGGACTGAATGGGCTCATCCCGTGGTCGGCGTACACCTTCACCAACGCCTCGCGCTGCTTCTCCGGATTGTCCTTGTAGCGTTTCTGAATCTCCGACAGCTCGGGCTGCAGCCGCTGCATCTGGATGCTCGTGCGCATTGCTTTCTGATTGAGCGGCCACAGAAGCAGGCGAATGCCGACGCCGAACAACACGAGCACCCAGCCATAGTTCACACGCAGCGTCGCCTTCATCCAGAGCAGCACGCGCATCACGATCGTCGCGAACGGTTGCACGACGGCGTGGAACCAACCGGCGTAGGGGTTCACGTTCTCGAGATCGTTCCCCATCGCATGCAGTTCCTGCCATGACTGGGGACCAACGTACAGGTCGAACGCGAACGCGCCCCCCCCTCCACCGTTCGAGAGCGGAACGGACGTGGTGGCGTCCGCGAGATTCGGAACCTTTCCGAGGCGAGGACCACCGCGCATCACCAGTCCGCGGAAAATTCCGGCCGGCTTCGCACCGACCGGCTGCATCAGTGCCACCAACCAATATTTCGTGCGCACGGACACCCACTGGAACGACCCGGTATCCGGCCTCACCGCGCCGGGATCCAGCTTGCCGAACGCCACGCTCGACACATCGCGCAGCGGAATCTTGTAGCCGAACGCCAGATGTCGCATGTCGTCGGCGGTATCGGCTTCCACCGAGCGAATCGTGCTCGGCAGATCGATGAGCAGCGCTGCGCCCTGCCCCGCGCCGGTGACCGTTCCCTTCACCGCTGTTCGATAGCCGTCGTTCGTCGGCGCGTACGACAACGTGATGACGGGCGACGTAAACGTGATCGTCGAGCCCTGATTCGAAACCGCGAAATTCACGGTGTCGAGCTGGATCGTGTCGGCGCCGCGAGCAAGGCGATAGCGGAGAAGCGGGCCCGATCCGTCCGTGATCGTGACGCCCGCTGGGTCTGGATGGCCGGGTCGCAGGTCCTTATACGAGCCGATTCGAACCGACTGCGGCACCGCCCCCGGGTTGACCAACGAGTACTCGGCGTGCGGCGTCGCCAACGTGACGCTTTCTCGAGGCGTGGTATCGCGCCGAGCGACAGCCGTCGGAAGAGCCGCGAGAGGCTTCGACGCGCTCTCGATCGCCGCCGCTGTCGGCGCCGCACTCACCGCGCGGGGCGTGGTGTCTCCCTTTGCGGCGGATGTGGCGGCAACGCTGTCCGTCGCTGACGCGGGCGGGCGCTTGGAAGTGAACAGGCGCGGCGTGACGACGATGACGAGCGCCATCAGCGCGAGCGCCAGCAGTGTGCGTTTATCCATGCAGGTGGTCGAGTTGCGGTGTGCTAGGGGACCGGATCGTACCCGCCCGGCCGAAACGGGTGACACCGCGCAATTCTGCGAGCGGCGAGCCATGCACCGCGGATCGCGCCATGCCGTTCGATGGCCTCAATGGCGTACGCGGAGCAACTTGGATAATAGCGGCATGAAGCCGGCAGAAGCGGCGAGATCGCGACTTGATACCCGCGGACCGCGAGAATCAGAATCGTGCGCACGCTAGCGCACCACCGCGCCCTGCGCGTGTCGGACCACCAGCTTGATGTCGTCACGCAAAGCGTCCACGCCGACTTCGTACGCGTTTGGCCGCGAGCGGATTGCCACGTCACACGGTTCCACTGCGCGCAGAGCGGGCAGGAGCTCGAGACGCACGAGCTCGCGAAGCCATCGCTTCACGCGATTGCGTCGAACCGCGCTGTGCTTGTATCGAGGAACCACGATCGCGACCCGTGCATGACGAAGAGGGGAAGCGAGGACTCGGACGTCGAGGTACGTGGTCCGAACCCGCCTCCCCTCTCGAATGACATTTTGAATGTCTGAACCTCGCGCCAATCGTTGCCGGCGCGAGAAGCCGAAGCCGTCCCCCGCGTCAGGCGCCCGCGTACTTGCTGGGCAGTCTAACGGTGAGACGCTTACGTCCCTTCTTGCGACGCCGGCTGAGTGTTTCACGTCCCCACTTGGTTTCCATGCGCGCGCGAAACCCGTGCGTCTTGATGCGGCGCTTGTTCCGGGGACGATACGTCGGCTTACCCATGATCACTCCAAAACGGTGCGGATAGTACGGCCTGAGAACCGGTAAACGTATCTCAGATCAGCGGATAGATCAAGATCGCGGGAAAGTAACCACCTCACGCAATTGCTTTTTCCACATAGCTCACTAGCTTCGCTCCCCCGCCTCGATTTTTCCGCTCGCCCCACATGACGCTGACCGCCCACGAAGCTTGGAGCCGATTGCTCGATCGAGCTCGTCAAGAGCTCCCCGAGCAAACATTCAAAACGTGGCTCGAGCCGACTGAGGCCCTTTCTCTCGCGGAAGATACGATCTATGTCGGCGCGCCCGACCAATTCGCCGCCGATTGGAACGAGTCGAAGCACTCGGACCTGCTCGCCAGCCTCGCTCCGATCGCACTCGGCCATCCCTTGGCCGTCGTTTTCAAGGTCACCGAAGAGCGGCGCACGCGGTCCCAGATGGACCTGTTCATTGCCCAGCCAAAACAACGGCCTCTTCAAGGACAGAATGGCGCCAGTAATTCGCCTCCATTAAGCGACCGATACACCTTTAAGCACTTTATCATCGGAAAGTCGAACGAGCTCGCGGCCGCGGCGGCGCATGCGGTCGCCCAGGCACCGGGTAAGGTCTACAACCCTCTTTTCATTTACGGGGATACCGGGCTCGGCAAGACCCATCTCATGCAGGCTATCGCCCATGAGATCCTCCTCCGGAAGCCCGAGACCCGAATCACGTTCATTGGCACCGAGCAGTTCACCAACGAGCTCGTCGCCGCCATTCAGAACCGAACGACCGCTGACTTCCGGCGCCGATTTCGCGAAACTGACCTCCTCCTCGTCGACGACGTCCATTTCCTCAAGGGTAAGGAGGCAATGCAGGAGGAGTTCTTCCACACCTTCAACGCGCTCTACGAGGGCGGTCGGCAGATCGTCATCACCAGCGATCGGCCTCCGTCCGAGATCCCGGGGTTGGAAGCCCGTCTGGTCTCGCGCTTCCAGTGGGGAATGGTGGCCGATATCGAGCTGCCCGACCTCGAGCACCGAATCGCGATCCTTCGTCAAAAGGCGCAGCTCGACCATCTGGAATTGACGATCCCGGAAGAAGTCATCCGCTTCATCGCCGAGAACGTGCGATCGAGCGTGCGCGAGTTGGAAGGCTCGATCATCAAGCTGCTGGCGTTCGCGTCGCTCAAGCATCGCGAGATCACCGTCGACGTCGCCCGCGACGCGCTCCGCGACAAGCTCAAGCCCGCCGACGGCGACGCTCCTGAAGCGCCCGCCCTCAACACCGCCGCCATTCAGCAGGCCGTGGCCAAAGATTGGGGCGTGACGACGGAAGGCCTCCGCTCCAAGACGCGAACCAAGAATCTTACCGTCCCACGGCAGGTCGCCATGCATCTCATGCGCGAGCTCCTCGCGATGCAGCTCGTCGAGATTGGCGCTGCCTTTGGCGGACGCGATCACTCCACCGTCATCCACAGCCTCGAGCGCGTCGCCGCAATGGTGAAAGAAGATCCGTCGTTCGCGCAGCGCCTGGGAAAGCTCCAATCCGCGTTGGAAAGCTTGCGGAATTGAACAGAAACCCCACCCCTTTCCACACGTCGTCTACGTCACTCTCAACTTTTCGCCCGTTTCATCCGGACAACTCGCGTTCCCCACATGCGATCCACACGAGCGGCTATAGTCGAACTGCTTGGTCCGGTGTAACTTCCAGCGATTTCCACGCGGCCAACAGCGCTCTACTACCTCTACTAGTTTGAAGCTCTTTAGAAAGACTTAGTAAGGCGTCTGAGCTTTTGCACACCATAGGAGCTGTGATGCGGTTTACGATCTCCCGGGAAAAGTTGCAGGAAGGTCTTGCCGCAGTTACTGCGAGCATTCCGGCGAAAACGACCCTGCCGGTGCTCGCGAATATCATGGTCGAGGCGACCGACAAGGGCATCCGCTTGTCCGGTACCGATCTCGACATCGCCGTCACGACCGAAGTCGCCGCCGACGTTGAAACGCCAGGCGCGATCACGATCCCCGCGAAGAAACTGAGCGAGATCGCTCGCGAGCTCCCGCCGGCGCCCGTGCGCATCGCCGCCGCCGGCGAGCAACGCGTCACGCTCGATTGCGGCCGCACGCACTTCAAGATCCTCGGACTTCCGCGCGACGAGTTCCCGGCCTTCCCCAACGTCAAGTTCAGCGAGAGCTGGCGCATCCGCTCGGGCGATCTCCAGAAGCTGATCACGCACACCGCCTTCGCGGTTTCTACCGAAGAAAGCCGGCCCATTCTCAATGGCGTGTTGTGGGAGTTGAAGCCGGAGCTCATGCGCATGGTGGCGACGAACGGCCACCGACTCGCGAAGATGGAGGTTGCCATCAAGTCCGTTGGCGCGCCCGCCACCGACCTGATCGTTCCTCCAAAAGCGCTCGAACAGATCCGTCGCCTGTTTCCGGAAGACGAAGAGCTCGAGATCGCCAAAGGCGAGAATCATCTCGGCTTCCGCTCGCCGTTCACGGCGGTGTTCACGCGCCTGATCGAGGGACCCTACCCGAATTACGATCAAGTCATCCCACGCGACAACAATCGCGTCGCCATCGCCGATCGCCAGGCGCTGACGAGTGCGCTGCGCCGGATGTCTATCATCGCTTCCGATCAGACCCATCGCATTCGATTGTCTTTTAATGCAGGAATGCTCAAGTTCAGCGTGCAGACGCCCGACTTGGGTGAGGCGGCCGACGAGCTGGCAGTTCGCTATTCCGGCGATCCGCTCGATATCGGCTTCAACGCCAATTACCTGCTCGAGATCCTGCGCTTCATCCCCACCGACGAGGTGCGACTTACCTTCAAGGCACCGGAGCGCGCGGCCACCGTCGAACCCGAAGGCTGGGCCGACCCGGCACAGTACCTCTGCCTTGTAATGCCGCTGCGCCTGCTCGACTAGCATCCACGGCCTCCCCCCGGGGGGGCGGGAGTTCGTTGAGGTGATTGGCTTCGTAACGCTCATGCAGGCGCTCGGCCTGGCGTACGCGGCCGGCTTCAATCTGTATGCGACCGTCGCCGTCACCGGGCTGGCCGTGCGCTACGGATGGGTGCAAGGCGTCCCCACGACCGTCGAAGCGTTCGCCAACCTGGGCGTGATCGTCGTTGCCGTCGCGCTCTATGCGATCGAGTTTGCTGCGACGCTCGTTCCCGGGGTTGCCGCAGCCTGGGAAACGCTCCACAGCTTCATCCGCCCTCCAGCCGCGGCCGCGCTCGCGGCGGCCACTGCCTGGCATTCCGATCCCGTGGTCGTTCTCATCGCTGCACTTCTCGGCGGCGGCTTGGCAGTAACGACTCACACCACGAAGCTCGGACTGCGCTATGCGATCGACGCCTCGCCGGAGCCGGTCACGAATGGCGTCGCGAACGTCGCGGAGCTCGTGCTCGTCGCCGGCGTTGCGACGGCCATCTGGCGACACCCATTCATCACACTCGCCGTCGCACTCGTCCTCCTTGCCGGCATGATTGCCGCCGTGCGTCTCATCTGGCGCGCCCTCCGGCAGGTGTTCACGGGTCGGTGGATGCCCTCACGCGGATTGATGCAGGCGCCGCGAACGACCGAGGAGCGACCGTCGAAGCGGCAACCACACGCCCCCGAATTCGACGACGAGTAAAAACAACGCGGCGCGTTGCCGAGACAACGCGCCGCTGTGCCAACCTGTAAGCCGGGTTCTGTGAGGACGACGAGCGTCCCGATGGTCATTCCTCTCGGAGCGCAGTCACCTGCGCCCTCTAGCAGCCTACCCGCAGCGTCTTTGTCGAGGTGGGCACCTCTCGCTGCCTATTTGGCCTTGCTCCCGCTGGGGTTTGCCTTGCCGCGTTCGTTGCCGAACGCGCGGTGAGCTCTTACCTCGCCTTTTCACCCTTGCCTGATCCGAAGATCGTCGGCGGTGTGTTTTCTGTGGCACTGTCCGTCGCGAACGACTTGGATCGTTCGCGCCCAGGCGTTACCTGGCAGCGCGCCCAAAGGAGCCCGGACTTTCCTCGGCCGACTCGACAACATCGGTCGCGACCACCCGGTTGGCACACAAAAAAATCTAATCAAAACGCCGCGCGCGTAAACAGAAACGCCAACGCCGCATGACGCGCGCATGCGCGCGCGGAATATCGTACACGCCCGAAGATCGAAGATGTCGGGCAGTTTGGCGATTTCACTTACCGTATGAGGCGCGTCATGCTTTCTCGTCCTGCGTCATCTCCGTCGCGACAGATTCTGCCGATCGCCACCATGGTCACCCCCAGCGAGCGGCTACGCGTCGACGCCGCGGGCGAAGGTTCCTATCTGGCGCTTCACCGCTCGTCGGTCGCCGAGGTGGTGCAAGACATCAAGGAGAATCGCGTCAGCGCGGTCGTCGTTTCGGTGGCGTGCTGCGACCAACACTCCCGAGCCGGTGTCGCCGCGCTCGTTCGCGAGTTCCCACGCGTGCCGACCGTTGCACTCCTCACCCAGGTGGACCGATCGACGCCTCAGGCGATGCTCAACCTCGGGTCGACTGGCGTGCGACGGCTCGTCGACGTCCGCGACTCGGACGGATGGCGCGAGCTGCGCCACTATTTGCTGGGTGTCGGCGGCGACGACATGCAGCGCCAAGCGCTCGGCCAACTCGCGCTCGACCTTGCCAGCGCGCCGCGGGACTGTTGGCGCTTCTTCGAGATGCTCTTCACTTGCCCGCCGCAGGTGGCCACCGTGCGCGCGCTCGCGCAGCAGCTCGACGTCCTGCCAAGTACGCTCATGAGCCGGTTTTTTCGCGCCCGCGTACCCGCGCCCAAGCAATACCTCGCGCTGGCTCGGCTCATTCGCGCCGCGCGGCTGTTCGAGAACCCCGGCTTCTCCGTGGCTAATGTCGCAAACCACCTCGACTACTCGTCGCCGCAAAGCTTCGGACGTCACGTACGGACGCTGATGAGGCTCACGGCCCTGCAGTTTCGCGAGCAGTACGACGGCGAGGGAATGCTCCAACATTTCCGGCAAACGCTCGTTCTGCCGCATCTCGATCGCCTGCGCGCGCTACGTCCTCTCAGCCCGTCCTGGGGCGCTGCCTATGCGCGAAACCTGATTCACTGAGCCGATCCCGCGCCGGCGTCCATCGCCGCGACGATCTCGCTCGCCGTCGCCAGCGACAGCACTTTCAATCCCTCGGCGGCGAGCGCCTCGCGGCCACCCTCTTCGCGATCGACGAGCGCCAGAACGCCGATCACGTTGCCGCCGGCCGCGCGTACCGCCGTCGCGGCCGTGCGCGCCGAGTTGCCGGTGGTCACCGTGTCCTCGATCACCACGACGCGATCACCCGGCTGGAACGGGCCCTCAATCAACTTGCCCGCGCCGTGCGTCTTCGCTTCCTTGCGCACGGTGAACGCGCGTAGCGGCTGTCCGGTCGCCGCACTCGCGTACGACATGGCGTACGCGATCGGATCCGCGCCGAGCGTGAGACCTCCCACCGAGTCGGGTGCCCACCCGGCGTCGTGCAGCGCCGCCAACCCCGCCGGGCCAATGAGCCTCAAACCCTCCGGACTCATTGTGGTCATACGGGCGTCGATGTATAAAGTGGATTGCCTGCCCGACGCTAACGTGAAGTTGCCCCGTCTCGCCGAGCGCGCGGCGAGTAGCGAAATGAGATCGTCTCGGTTAGACATGGCGGTTCTCGGAGTGGCGGCGGACATTCAACGCCGGTCGGTACCAGAATAAATGGTTCGTTTGCCCCTCGCCCGTACGTCCGTCGGCGACGTTTCGCTGCTGCTGACGGCGGCGCTCCTGCTCATGATCGGGGGACTGATCGCGGGGGACCGCGGCCTCGCGCACGCGGCGTTTCGTCAGGCGTCGATCGATGCCCAACAGTCCAGCTACGCCGTCGCCGCCGTCTTGCGCGACAGCGCGGCCATGGCCGCACCGGCCGCGAGTCCCGCGGTCAAATCGATCATCGGGCGATGGCCGAGTGAGCGAACGGCAGCGGCGCTCGTGATCGGAGCGGATACCGTTCTCGTCTCGGGCCCTCGCGACGCGCTGCGGTCGGGCATCGTCGCCACGTCGCCAATCGAAGTGCGAGACAGTCTTCCGTGGCTGCTGGTTGTCGCGCACGAGCACGACGTCGGCCCGTTCCGCATTCTTCTCGGTGGCCTCAGTCTCGCCGCCGTGGCGCTCCTCGCCTACGGCGTTCTGCGCGAGCGTCGCCAGGCGATCCGCGTCGTCGAGCGGTCCGCGGAGCTCGAGCGGTTGTACAGCGAAGTGGCGCGCGCCAACACCGCGAAGAGTGAGTTCCTCGCCAACATCTCGCATGAGTTGCGGACGCCGCTCAACGCCATCGTCGGTTTCGTCGAGCTGCTCAAGGACGGTGTGTACGGCGACTTGTCGCCACGGCAGGTGCCGCCAGTCGATCGGATCGCCGCGTCGGCGACACATCTACGGCATCTCGTCGATCAGGTGCTCGACATCGCGAAGATCGCGGCTGGTCGCCTCGAAGTGCATCCGGAAACGCTCGTCCTCCGCCCGTTCGTCCTCAACGTCGCCAGTGAGCTCGAATCGCTCGTCAACGAGCGGGGCCTCAGCTTCTCGATCGCGGTCGGCGCGTCACTTCCACGCGTCCGCACTGACCCAACTCACCTTCGACAGATTCTCGTCAACCTGATCGGGAACGCGGTCAAATACACACCGCAGGGTGGCGTCGCGGTCCGCGCGCGGTTGGTTGGCGGACCGTCTCCGCACGCCGCGGTGCCGCACGCGCAGGCGCGCCGTCGCACTCCCGAGGATCCGGTGCTTGCGGCGCAATCGCCTGATCCGCGACGCGCCTGGGTCGCGTTGCAAGTCGTCGATACCGGCGTCGGCATCGCTCCGGCGGATCAGGCGCGCATCTTCGAGGAGTTCGAACAAGTGAACGCGGGACCGCGCAGCGAGTCGATGCAGCGAGGAACCGGCTTGGGGCTCGCCATCTCCAAACGACTCGCGCAGCTGCTGGGAGGCGACATTCGCGTCGACAGCGAATTGGGGAAGGGATCTACCTTCACCCTTTGGCTGCCGGTTCACCCCGACGATCTCGAGCCCGTTGTCGCCAACGGAACGCCGCCGTCGAACGACTGATCAGTCCTTCTTGCGGAAGATCGAGGCGAGCTTCGATGCGAACCCCGGCTTTTCCTTCGCTGCGGGGGCGTTACCGGCTTCGCAGAATTCGGACGCGAACGCGACAACGTCGGCGTAGCGCTTCGTGGGCTCTTTGCTCAGGCCGCGCATCACGACCGCTTCGACCTGCGGAGAAAAGCGGAGGCCCGGCTTCGCCTGATTGAGCACGATCGGCGGCTGCGACAACAACTGTGAGAACATCTCGCGCGGCGTCTTCGCCGGGAAAGGCAAGCAGCCAGTCAGGAGGAAGTACGCGATCGTCGCGAGACTGTACTGATCCGCCAACGGACCGACCAGCTCGCCCGACAGCGCTTCCGGCGCGACGTACATCAACGTGCCGACGAAAAATCCCGCGCGCGTGAGGCGCTGCTCGGGAGACTGGTCTGTATCCGTGGCGATGCCGAAGTCGAGCAGCTTCACGAGGCGCGAGACTGGATCGTACATCACGTTGTCGGGCTTGAGATCCCGATGCACGATGCCGACCGAGTGCGCGGCGTGGACCGCGTCGGCGATCTGCTTCACGATCGAGCACACCTCGTCGACCGGCAGCGGCCCTTGGCGCTTCGCGTACTTCTCGAGGATCTCGCCGATGGCCCACTCGATCGCGAGGAAGTGCATGCCCGGCGCGGCTTCGCCGATCTCGATCGTACGCACCACGTTCGGATGCGTCACGCGCTCGCCATAACGCGCCTCGCGCAAAAAGCGCGCGACTGCCGTGCGGTCCTGCCGCAACTTTTCGCGCAGCACTTTGACCGCGACGGTTCCGTGGTCCGCGTGTGTAGCGCGGAAAACGGCCGAGGTCCCACCTTCACCGACTTCACTCTCGAGAGAGTATCCGGCGATCGTTTGTCCAACGAGGCTTTCGCGTGGCACGCGGCGAACCTAATCCGCCCGACAATCCGAGGCAAGCAAGCGCGCCGGTTCCCGCCGATGCTCCGATCATTCTTAATCACGAGCGTCGCTTATCCGCATCACAGCCGAAGCAACTGCTCGTCGGCGGGCTCGGCTTCCTTGACAAACCGACTCACCCTACCTATATAGGGCCGCGCAAGTCGGATGGCTTGCCCAGCACCGGAAGTGCAGGATCGAATCACCCCGTAGGAGGCAGCTCGAATGGCCAGAGGGAAGGTGAAGTGGTTCAATGATGCGAAGGGCTACGGCTTCATTGAGCAAGACAGCGGAGAGGATGTCTTCGTACACTTCTCCGCCATCAGCATGGAAGGCTTCAAGACGCTCGCCGAAGGACAAGAGGTCGAATTCGAGATCCGCACGGGCGAAAAGGGTCTACACGCCGCCAACGTGGTCCGGGTCTGACGTAGCCGCCTCCAGGGACGAAACGACCTTGCACCGCCCGCCGACCACCAGGCGGGCGGTGCTGCGTTTGGGGGTGATGCACGCGGGGATTGAACGCATCGCGTCGCGCCTCGACCTTTCGACAATGCTTCGCACCGTCATCGCCCGGCACCGACTCATCTCGCCGTGACCGCGCCCCCGTCTCCGCCGCCGTCGCCCCGTCTCTTCCTCGTGGACGGCTATGCGCTCATCTATCGCGCGTTCTTCGCCCTGATTTCGCGTCCGCTCACGACGAGCCGCGGCGAAAACACGTCCGCCGCGTGGGGAATCGTCAACTTCGTGCAGCGCCTCCTCGAGACGCACCGCCCCGACTACCTCGGATGGGTGCATGACTCCGGTCTCTCGCATCGACACGAGCGATATCCCGCGTACAAGGCGACGCGCGAGAAGCTCACCGAAGAGTTGCAATCGGACTTCGATCGCGGCATGGAGCGGATCCGCGACGTTCTCGACGCGCATCGCATTCCAATTATTACATTAGCAGGTTATGAAGCCGACGACGTCATCGGAACGTTGGCACGCCAGGCCGTCCAAGCCGACATCAACGTCGTCGTCGTCTCGGGCGACAAGGATTTCCAGCAACTCGTGCGGCCCGGCGTCTGGCTTCTCAATCCGGGGCGCGGCGGACCGGCGAGTGTCGAGGAGCAATGGGTCGGTGTCGAGAACGGCTCGGAGCGGCTCGGCGTGCCTCCCGCGCTCGTCACCGACTACCTCGCCCTCGTCGGCGATTCGTCCGACAACGTTCCCGGTGTCAAAGGCATCGGCGACAAGACGGCGCAGGAGCTCGTCTCCTCCTACGGCAGCGTCGAGAACATCCTCGCGCACGCCGCCGAGCTGACGAAGAAGCGTCCTCGCGAGGCGCTGCTCGAGCAGGGCGATCTCGCCCTTCTCTCGAAAGAGCTCGTCACCATTCGAGAGGATCTCCCCGTCGCGCTCGACCTCGATGCGATGCGGCTTTCGCCGCCCGACTACTCACGCCTGCGCACGCTGTACGTCGAGCTCGAATTCCACACCCTCGCGAAGAACCTGCCGACCGCCGCCGCCGCGAGTGCGGTGATGCCTGAAAAGACCACGACACCGCCGGCGAACTACACGACGGTCGATACGCTTCCGGCGCTCGAGAAGTTCATCGCCCGGGCGCGGCGCGCCCCCGACATCGCGATCGATACGGAGACCGTCGTCGACCTCGATGCGCCGCAGCCGCTCGATCCCCTCCGCGCGCGACTCGTCGGTCTTGCCGTCGCCGTCGCCGCGGGTGAGGCGTACTACCTGCCACTTGGCCACTCGGCGCGCGTCGAGAGCCAAGGCGATCTTGGACTCGGTGAAGGGTTGTTCGAGGAGCCGGCCGCGACGCGGAAGACCCGCGCAAAAAAGACCGCCGAGCCGACGAGTATTGCCGCGCGCGCCTTGGCTCAGGGGACGCCGCGGATCAGGAATCTGCCTCCGCTCGACGACCCGTCGATGCGACCACTCGTCGAGCTGCTCGAGGACGCGACCGTCACGAAGACCGCGCAGAACTCGAAATTCGATCTGCTCGTCCTTCGCACCGCCGGCGTTACGCTCCGCGGACTCGACTTCGACACGATGATCGCGAGCTACGTACTCGATCCGGGTCGTCGGTCCCACGGTTTGGATCTGCTCGCCCTCGAGTTTCTGAACCAGAAGATGACGTCGTTCGAGGATCTGTGCGGCAAAGGCAAGGACGCGATCCCGTACGACCAGGTTCCGATCGAGTGCGCGCGCGATTTTGCGTGCGAAGACGCCGACCTGACGTGGCGTCTTCGAGAGCTTTTCGAGCCACAGCTCGAGACCCTGCAGCTCGCGCGCTTGTTTCACGAGGTGGAGATCCCGCTCGTCGAGGTGCTCGCCGAAATGGAGTGGGCCGGGATCACCATCGATCTCGAGTGGTTTCAGTCGCTGAAAGAACGCTTCGAGCGCGAACGAAAGCGGGTCGAACAAGAGATCTACGCGGCGGCCGGCGAGGAATTCAACATCAATTCCAACCCGAAACTGCGAGAGATCCTCTTTGACCGCCTCGGCCTGCCGGTCCTCAAGAAAACGCCGACCGGCCCGTCAACCGACGCAAGCGTGCTTCAGCAGCTCGCCGACGAGGGACACCAGCTGCCCGTCCTGTTGATGGAGTATCGCGAGATCGCGAAGCTCGAGAGCACGTACATCGACGCGTTGCCCGCGTACGTTCACCCGCGTACGCGCCGGGTGCACACGTCCTTCAGTCAAACGACCGCTGCCACTGGACGCCTGTCATCGAGCGAGCCAAATCTCCAGAACATTCCGATTCGCCGAGAGCTGGGCCGCGACATCCGACGCGGATTCGTTCCGCGTCGCGGCTGGACGCTCGTCGCCGCGGACTACTCACAGATCGAGCTCCGTTTGCTCGCGCATCTTTCAGATGACCCGGCGTTCGTCCAGGCATTCCGCGCCGGCGGAGACATTCACCGTCAAACCGCGGCGCTCATATTCGACGTTCCGATCGAGCAAGTCACGAAGGAGATGCGCGCGCGCGCCAAGACGATCAACTTCGCGACGATCTACGGGCAGGGCCCTCACGCCCTCTCACGACAACTCAAGATCGCCCACGCCGAAGCGAAGGAATTCATCGATAAATACTTCCAGCGCTTCCATCGCGTCCGCGAATACCTGGATTCGATGGTGGAGTTCGCTCGGGGACACGGTTACGTGCAAACCATCTTCAACCGACGACGGTACATCCCGGAGCTGCGCGATCGAAACTTCAACATCCGGGCGTTCGGAGAGCGCACGGCGGCCAACTCGCCGATCCAGGGTTCCGCGGCGGACCTGATCAAGATTGCGATGATTCGCATCCATCACGCGCTCGCGACGCGCGCGCTGAACGCCAAGATGCTGCTGCAGGTCCACGACGAGCTCGTGTTCGAGGTGCCCGGACCGGAGCTCGAGGACGTGAAAGCCCTCGTCACGTACGAGATGGAGCACGCCGCCACGCTCGCTGTCCCGCTGGTCGTGGACATCGCCGCCGGCGAAAACTGGCTGGCAACGAAGGCCGACTAACGGGCAGTCCGCGGCAGCCGGACCCTCGCAGCTTGCGGCATACGCTGCAAATCGACGGCAAACAACCGTCTTATGCCCGCATATATTGGCCGCCTATGGTCCTATAAGTGCTGATGCAGCAAAGGTTTATTGCCCAACGACAGAAGCGGGCACTGCCTTTGCCATTAGGGGGCGCCAGATGTCCGCAGGAGGGTCGTTATGAAATGCCACTCCCACCAGCGCACCCGAATCCCAGGTCGTCTTCCGATGCGAACCTCACGACGCGGTTTTACGCTCATCGAGCTACTCATAGTTGTCGTGATCATCGGCATTCTGGCCGCGATCGCGGTACCGAAGTTTCAGTCGACGAAGGGGAAAGCCTATTACGCAGGGATGCGCAGTGACCTGCACAACCTCTTGACGGCTCAAGAGGGGTACTTCTACGACCACACGACGTACACTGCGGCCGTAGATTCCTTGCAATTCAAGCCGACGAGGGGCGACTCCGTCGTGATCGTCGAAGCCACGGCGACGGGGTGGGCCGCCACCTCACAAAACCCGCTTTCGTATCCTCATTTCTGTGCGCTGTTCATGGGGACCGCCACGCCTGTTTCGCCGGCAACCGTTTCTGGAGTTGTCGCCTGCAACTAAGCGGACCGCGACGTGACCGACGTCGCGCCAACGTTTAAAGAATTCACAAAGCTCCGCGATGGGATGATGCACGCCATGGATGGCGGCCTCTGGCTCCATCGACATCTGTGGCAGGGGCGACAAATGGCGCACCTCGTCTCGACGAATCGCGAGCTGTTGCTCGCATATGGACGCGCCGTCGGTCTGCCGGAGCATCGGCTCCAGTTCAAGCCGTTGAAAGATCCCCGCACCGGAATTCGGCGCGACGCCTGGCATTGGGACCTCGGTGGTCCCGTCCTTCCTCCGCCCACGCGGCGTTACTGAGCGTCCGCCTCGACACGCGCCGCGCTGAAAGCATCGTCCAACGACAAGACCTCGGCGCGCAGGAGCGCCAGCTCTGCGGTGAGCCCCTCACGTAAGTCGCGCTTCGAGTAGAGAAGGAAGAAGGCCCGCGCTCGTTGCACGGCTCGTCGCAGCCGATCGCTCAGAATGAAATTGACATCGGCCGCGATCGGCAGGCTCGCCAGGTACAAGATCGCGATCAGCGGCGTCGTGAGCAGTCCAACCACGACGGATTGCGCCAAATAGGCGATCAGCACCAGCGCCGCGCCGGCAACCACCGTTCGCATTGCCGGATCCGCCGCGCTGTCGATAGAACGCATCGCGATCCAACCCGCGCCGCGAAACGGAATCAGATGGTTCAGCCGACCCCAGAGCGCGACCGGCCCCGCCAAGAGAAGTAGCCAGCCCTCCCGCACGGTGAATCTCAGCGCTGCGTGCACCGTGAGCTGGATTCCGATGTCCTCGAGGCGGATTCCATGCACCGCCGCGACCCGCTCCAGCGCCTCGAGGCGCTCGACGACGGACTCCGCGCGTGAGCGAAGATCCGGGTCGGCTCCGCCGAGCTGTGTCGAGAGCTCTTCGAGCCGTCGAGCGATGGTCGTGTCGACACCAAGTCCGCGGTCGGCTTCGCCGAGTGGACGGCGTTCTTCCATGAGCGCGGCGATCGTCGACGCCAGGCGAATCCGTCGCGCGGCTTCCTCGGCGGACGCGTAATTCAGCGTCACGGCTCGCAGGCGCGCGTCGATCTCGTGCGTCAACTGCTCGACCGGCTGGGGATGCTCGACTGAGCGCCACCGTTGTACAGAGAGGGGCTCCCCGACCTGTACGAGCACGCGCGTGCGCGGGGCGTCCTTGCGTTCGAACGTCAGTCCGATTGGCACTATCGCCAGCGTCGGAGCGGCGCCGCTGCCGAATGCATCCAGCGCCATGCGTGCGGCGCCGGTTCGCAATGGAGCCATCGCCGGCTCGTCGTGCGATTTCCCCTCCGGGAAGATCAGCACAGCTCTCTCCGCCTGTAGCGCCTGCCGCACGGCGAGAAACGTGTCTTCGTTGCGAGACGGATCGATCGTGTCTCGCGGAGTCTTCTCATCGCTGACCCGTCGCAGCGGGACAACTCCGACCGACCGCAGCAGCAGCGCCGCGAGTGGGTTGCGAAAGAGCGTCGCCTTTGCGGTAAGAAGGACGCGCCGCGGAACTACCCATCCCACGAGGAGTGCGTCCACGAGCGCGTTGGGATGATTCACCACGAACAGAATCGGCCCATGTCGCGGAATGCGGTCGCGACCTTCGACCTCGATCGATCGATAGAACCATCGAAGGGCGACGCCGGCCAGCGCGCGCAGGATCGCGTACATGTATGAGGCTAGCACCCCGATGCATGGCGACAGATACGTCGCATGACGTAGCGGATCGATCGGCCGACGTTGACGGACGGTAAGGCGGCCACAAATTACGTGAAATGAATACTTTCCGCGCCTCCGCGGAGATTGCTCTGCTGCTACTGGTTGGTGGATGTCGCCGCGACCGTCCACCGACCCGCGCGGAGACCACCGCGACGCCGGCGCCGACACCGGCCGAGTCCACGGCTACAGCTCCGACGATTTGGAACGTCGGAGCGGGTCCGGTGCTGCTCGTGTCCGGCGACGCTCCCACGCGCGCTTTGGTCATCATGCCGGCCGAGAATGGGCAAGCCGCGCTGGCCGCGCTCCCCCATCCGGCGTCCGCGACGCTCTTCAGTCGATCGGGGGTGATACAGACCGCGGATCTGCCGGCCATCGCCGATTCCGGCGGATGCCCCGTCGCGTCGCTCAGCGCCGCGCCACCGCCGCGCCCGTGGAACGTTGGCTTCATTGGCGGCGTCGTCGCGCCGCTGCCCGTCGATTCTATTGGATCACTGTCGACCGCGGACTCGTCGCGATATGCCACGTGGCTGAATCGCCTCGCGTCCGCACTGCCGAACGATTCGTCCGGACGCTTCTCGGGCCTTCCGTTCGTCGTTCGTTCGATCTCCCGCTTCGCGATTCCCGACGGGCCGCAAGTCGTCGTCGGAACCTTGAGTCGCCAGCTCAATCAGGAAGCAACTCCGCTCCAGGAGCGCACCTTCCTCGTCGCTGAGCAAGCTCGTGGCGACTCGACGCTCGTGTCTGCCTACGGCGAGCGGTCCTACGGTGATGAGGAAACCATCGAGAGCCGAGAGCTCCTCGCCGCGCTTCTCATCAGCGACGCCCGCACGCCGGCCATCGTCGTCTCGCGTGATTTCGGCAACGACGTCGCGTATGCCCTCTTCGAGCGCGTGGCCGACGCGAAATGGCGGAACCAGTGGTCGAGCGCGCGGCGCCATTGTGGGCCGTAGACACGGGCCAGTTAGGCGTCGTCGACTTTGGCTAACGCCGCCGGCGCGCGGGTCCGACCTGCGACGCCGGCGAGCGCGAATAGCGTTAGCACATATGGCAACGCGAGGAAGATCTGGTACGGTAGACCCAAGCCGGCCGCTTGCAGCAGGTACTGAACGGCGCTGGCCGCGCCGAAAACGAGTGCGGCGAGCGCGACCCCGACCGGATGCCAACGGCCCAGCACGACGATGGCGATGGCGATGAATCCGCGCCCCGCAGACATTCCCTCGGCAAACGTCCCTGCTTGCGCCAGAACTAATGTGCCGCCGGCCAGACCGCCCATCGCCCCGCCAAACAAGAGACTCAACGTCCGAACGCGTGCGATCCGGATGCCCGCCGCGCGCGCGGCGCCGGGAGATTCGCCGACGGCTCGCAGGCCGAGGCCGGGGAGCGTGCGATACATCCACCACCACAACAGAAAAATCGAAAGGTAGAAAGCGTAGGTCACCGCGGGTTGGTCGAAGAATCCGACGCCAACCACCGGGATGAGCGAGAGCCCCGGAACGGCGCGCGGCCGAGACGTCGGGATCGAAAGCGCCGCGCCGGCCGCGCCGTAGAGTGCGCGGTACAGTGTGCCGGTGACTCCCGTCGCGAGAATCGTCAGCGCGGTTCCCGTAACGATCTGGTCGGCGCGAAGCCTTACCACGAACCAGGCAAAGAGCGACGCCATCGCGACGCCGCAAACGATGGCGCTGAGAAACCCGCCGATCACGCCGGCATGGGTCGATCCGATGAGTGCGCCGAACGCTCCACAAAGGATCACGCCTTCGAGACTGATGTTGATGACCCCCGCCCGCTCGACGACGACTTCGCCAAGCGCGGCCAGCCCCAAGGGTGTCGCCGTTCGAATTGCTGACGCGAGAAAAGCGGTGAAGAGTGCGCTCACACCGTTTCTCGAAAGCGCTGTCGAACGCCGCGCGACGCCAACAGCGCGAGGATGAGTGCGGCCTCGACGATCGATACGACGACCGAAGGAACGCCGGCGTCGCGTTGCATGGCGGCGGCCCCAGCTTCGAGGGCGCCGAAGACAATTCCCGCCGGCACCACCAACATCGCGTCGAGACGCGCCAACAGCGCAACCGCGATCGCGGTGTAGCCGTATCCCGGCGAAATGTTCTCATAGAGCGCGAACGTCACGCCCTGGACTTCGATTGCTCCGGCGAGCCCGGCCAACGCGCCACTGATCGCGAACGCGGAGAAGACGACACGCTGCACGTTGATGCGCCCGGCGATCTTCGCGGCATTCGGGTTCGCACCCGTCACTCGCAGACGGAAGCCCGCCGCAGTGCTTCGCATCGCCCACCAGGCGATGCCTGCCGCAACCACGGCGACGAGAAAGCCGAGATGCAGCCGCGTCCCCTGGAAAAGTCGCACGAGCTCTGCCGAACGCGGCACTGGCGATGTTTGCGGGTAGACGCGCGTCGGTTCCTGCATCGGTCCGCGGACGAGATACGACACGAGGTACGTCGCGGCGAAATTCAGCATGATCGTGCTGATCACCTCGAGGACGTGAAACCTCGTGCGAAGGATCGCGGCGATCGCGGCCCAAAACGCGCCCGCGCCTGCGCCGGCGAGAAAGCAGAGCGGGACCAAAGCGGCGGAATGGAGCGGCGGGCCGTAGAGCGCAGCAGCGGTTGCCGCTGTCGCGCCAACGAGGAACTGACCCTCGGCGCCGACATTGAACACTCCGCCGCGAAAGGCAATCGCGACGGCCAAGCCTGTCAGCACGAGTGGCGTCGCGCGAACCAGCGTGCCGGATCCGATCGCGTACCAAGATCCGAACGCGCCGTTCAGGAGCGCCGCGGCGGCGCGAGCCGGGTCGTAGCGCAGCACAACGAGAAGAAGTCCCAGTCCCGCGACGCACGCCGCGGCGATCGCGACAACCCGGACGGCAGGCGGCGCCCAGCTCCGCCACGCGGTCACGTCGCGATCCGCGCCGCTCGAAACGCCACCAGACGTCGAATTGACGCGATGCCAAACACCGGCCCCAGCGCCAGGACCGGGAATACCCACCGCCATCCAATAATCGCGACGAGCGGTGGAACGAGCTGAATCGAAACCATGGTGAGCAGAAAGCCGAGCGATGTCTGAACGGTCAACGCCGTGCCGACCGCGTGCGGCGGCACGGCCTCGGTCACCAGCGCGCTGAATTGCGCCGAGTCGGCAATGACGAAAAATCCCCACGCCCACGCCAGCGAGCCGACCATCCAGAGCGATCTTCCAAATGCCAATGGAATCACGAGCGAACAAGCGCCGCTCAGGGCCATGGCGAGCATGACGAGCCGTTCACGCCCGCGCGCGTCCGCGGATAGTCCGCCCCAGACGCAACCCAGTCCACCAACGGCTATCGTCCCGAAAGCCACCGCCGAAACCAGTCCTGCCGTGCCGGCCGAATTGGCGGTGCTTCCGTGCTGTGCGGCCACACTCGCCGCGAGAAACAACGGAATCCACGTCCAAAACGAATAGAGCTCGAACATGTGTCCGAGATATCCGCTCGTGGCCAGCCGCCACTCTCGCCGTTCCACGACAGTGTGGACGAGACTCCAGGCGAACGGGCGAGGCGGAAACGGATACGGACCATCGATGTAGAACGCCGCAATCAGCAGCGATGCCAGGACGGCGCAAATGGACGCCACCAGGATGACGGCACGGGGCCCTGCGGCCGGAAAGGCGTGCACGAGATACGGCGTCGCTTTCCCGACGGTTAGTGCGCCGACGACCGTGCCAATCGCGAGTCCGCGTCGCGCTCGAAACCAGGTCGACGCCATTTTCATCGCGGGCGGGTAGACGCCGGCGAGCATGAAGCCGGTCGCGAATCGCAGCACCAGCGCCATCGCAAAGCGATCAGTTACGACGAGAGCGGCATTGGCCGATGCGCCCGCGAGCGCGGCGACGGCGAAGAACCACTTCGATGGGAACAGGTCTGCCAGATTCAGCAACGCGGCGATTGCCGTGCCGCATACGAATCCGAGTTGAACGATCGTCGTTAGCCAAGCCGTCTGGCTCGGGCCGAGCGACCAGCGGTCGGCGAGTTGCGTCGCGACGGCGCTGGCCGCAAACCACAGCGACATGCCGAGCAACTCGGCCGTCGCGAGCAACGCGAGTATTCGCCACCGGCGCGGATCGCAGTCGGCAACGTCCGTGGCGATCGCACTCATGCGACGCCGAGCATCGCGCGTCCGACGACCGACCGGTCCATCGACACGCTGCGCAACCGTCCGCGATGAATGACGACGACACGCGTCGCGAGCGCGAGCACTTCATCGAGATCCTGCGAATACACGACCACCGCCGTCCCCTGAACCGCCGCGCGGAGGAGCCGAGCGTGCACCACGGCGGCGGCGCGTATGTCGAGACCCCGCGTCGGATTCTCCGCCACGAGCATTCCAGGCGACGCATCGAGCTCACGGCCGAGCACGAATTTCTGCTGGTTCCCACCCGATAGCGCCCGCGCCGGGGTCTCTGGTGTCCCGCCACGAACGTCGTGCTCCGCAATCAGATGGCGAGCTCGCTCGCGCTGTCGTCCCCACGGGATTATCCCGCGGCGCTTGCTCGCGCCAGTGAGCGCGGCGTTGATCGTGAGCGACTCGTCGAGGATCAGCGCGTCGCGCTGGCGATCCTCCGGCACGAATCCGACGACGTCTGGAATGACGACGCTTCCACGACTCGGTTGCGCGCGCCCCGACAAGACGCGCAGCAGCTCGCGTTGACCATTTCCATCGAGCGCGGCGATCCCGAGGATTTCGCCGCCCGCCACGGTAAGGGTCGCCCCGATCAACGACGCGACACCGCGCTCGTTCTGGACCGACACATCCTCGAGCCGCGCGACGATCGCGCCGGGTATCCGGTCGGTCCGCAGCGGCGGTGCCGATGCACCAACATCGGATTCGCCGATCATCGCCTCCGATAGGCGAGTCTTGTCGAGCGATGTAGCGGGGGCGGACAAGACGAGCTTGCCCCGCCGAAGCACCGTGATCTGATCCGCGACCCGCAGTGCCTCGTCGAGCCGGTGCGTAATGAGAACGGCGGCGTTCCCCGCGTCGGCAAATCGACGAAGCCACTCCAGAAGCTCGACGGCCTCGGTCGGTGCGAGGACGGCGGTCGGCTCGTCGAGGATCAGCACGCGCGCGCCGTGCGCCAGGGATTTAACGATCTCTAATCGCTGCTGCCCAGCCACCGAAAGCGAACCGGCCCTCGCGCCGGGGTCGAGCTTCAATCCGGTACGCTCGCCGATTTCGGCGACCGCGGCTGACACCGCGGCCTCGTCGAAGCGTCCTGTGCCCCCCAACGCGACGTTTTCGGCGACGGTCATCGCCGGCGCGTTCGTGAAGTGCTGATGCACCATGCCCAGCCCCGCGGCGATGGCGTCGATCGGTGAATGAATCGGGCGAGGCGGCGTTCCCGCCACCGTCTCTCCTCGATCGGCCGCGTGCAGACCGAACGCGATGCGCATCAGCGTCGTTTTGCCGGCGCCATTCTCGCCCAAAAGAGCGTGGATCGTACCTGCCTGCAGGCGAAACGAGACGTCGTCGAGCACCACGGTCCCCCGCAAAAAGGACTTGGTGACGTTCGACATCCGGAGCGCGTCGCTCCCGGATGCACTTCGATCAAAGTCCGGTCGGTGCATCGACGAAGGTGGACGAAACGTCGAACCGAGCGGCTACAGTCTCGCCGAGAGCGCGGACACCCAGCGTTTCTGTCGCGTAGTGCCCCGCGTACAGAACGACAATACCGAGATCCCGCGCCTCGACCGCCGTGTGATGCGGCCCTTCGCCGACGACAAGGGTGTCGAGGCCTCGCTCGGCCGCTTCGCGCAGTGTCGAGGAGTCGGCGCCCGCGCCGGTGCAGAGTCCCCATGCCCGTGTGACATGATCGCGATCGAACGGCGTGGTGACCAACGTACCGCCGAATTGCCTGGAGAACTCCGCGGCACGGTCGGCGAGTGTGCGTGTCGGAATCTCCGAACGCCCACTCAACCCAATGTTCCTCTCCTGGAACGAAGCAAACCCTCCGCTCGGCTCCAACCCGAGTTTCCTCGCCAGGAGGGCGTTGTTCCCCAATTCGGGATGCACGTCGAGCGGCAGGTGGGCCGAATAGACGGCGATGTCGTGCTCGACAAGGGCGCGAATGCGTGAGTATCGGTGTCCGACAATCGGTTGCGGACTTCCCCAAAACATCCCGTGATGAACGAGTAGCAGTCGTGCGCCAGAGTCGATGGCGCCGTTGATCGCGGCGCTCGAGAAATCGACCGCTGTTGCGACTCGATCGATCTCTCCGCGATTGGCCAGCTGCACGCCGTTCAGCGCGCCCGGGTAATCGGGAACGCTCGCGATCTGGAGCACGTCATCGAGGAAGGCGGCGATCTCGGCGAGCCGTGTCACTTTTTCACTGTCGATGTATCGACGTGAACCCTGTAACGCCCGGCGAGCATCAGTGACTGGAGCGAGTCGATTCTTGTGCGAGCGTTGCTCGGAATGCGCGCCGTCAGCGCCGGGTTCAAGACGAGCGTCACGACGTGAGATTCCTCTCCCAGCTCTACAACGCGTGGCTGAAACATCTTCGCTTTGACTTCACGTGCGATTTGCAGAAAGGCCCGCGGCAGGTCGATTACGACGCTGCCCAATGTTACGTCCGGCGCCACGCCGTTCTGATTCGAGTTCGACCCGATGACGAGTGCACTCCGCTCTCGCGCGGCTTGAAATACCCCGAGGCCCGCGGCGTCGGCGTTTTGAAAGATGACATCAACTCCTTGAGCGAGCTGTGCCAGCGCTTGCTCCTTTCCCGCGCTGACGTCGTCCCAGTTTCCGATGTAGGAAGTGACGACGCGAACAGAAGAATCCGTGGCGCGCGCTCCTTGCTCGAACGCGCGAAAACTCTCGACCACCGGCGGCAGCGCGGTTCCACCGAGCACGCCGATCTTCTTTGTCTTCGTCGCTGAAGCAGCGAGGATCCCGGCGAGATACGAGGCGTCGGCGAATCCAAACGTCATGCCGGCGAGGTTCGCGCCCGACGTCGAGCCCGATGTCGTGATGTACAAGGTGCGCGGGAATTCCGGCGCGACGCGGCGAGCCGCATCCTGAAACTCGAACCCATGACCGAAGACCAGGTCGTAGCCCTGTGTTCCGTATTGTCGGAAGTTGTCCTCGAATTCCGCGGGCGTCTTGGTCTCCACATGACTGACCTGGGCGCCCAGACTGTCGCGGATCCAAAGCAGTCCCTGGTACGCGCCACCATTCCATGACTGATCCGACACTGGTCCCGGCGTAAGCAGCGCGACCCGGAACACCGCGCTGTTTGAGCCGCCATTCTTGGAGTTTTCGCTGCCCCGGCCGCAACTGACCAGCGGCAAGGCGGAAAGAGCGGCGATTGTGGAAAAACGCAGAGCTCGTCGGGAATGCATCGGGCTTAAACGTTGTGTCCGTTCAGCTTAACAGACTGTGCAAAGTGTGGATTACCTGAGCGCGGCGGCGCCTTTAATTCGGTCGAGATAAGCGCTACTGACGCGATAATGCATCTATTGCGGCTTAATAGTGCGTCTTATTATCCCGAAGAATCAGCTCAAGGACCCGGTCCAAGTCGTCGGCGGAGAAGAAGGAGATCTCGATCTTCCCGCGATTGGCTTCGGACGTCGATATGCGAACATCTGTTTGTAGAAACCGGCGTAAGTCATCCTCGATTGATCGAAGTACCGGACTCTGCTGTTTTGGTGCCGGCGGACTGCTTGGCTTTGCCGACGGAACGACCTCTGGGTTTGCTCCGGCGTTCGCATCGCGAACGCGTTGTTCGAGCTCACGAACGCTAAGCGCTTCCTTCACCGTCAATTGGGCGAACGGCACCGCTGAGCCCGACTCGCCGAGCGCCAGAAGCGCGCGCGCGTGTCCGGGCGACAGGGAGCCCTGCTCGACAAGGACTAAGATCTCATCTGGCAAAGCTAGAATCCGCAACAAGTTAGTGACTGTCGTCCGATCTTTCCCGACCGCCTCGGCGACTTGCTGCTGCGTGAGCTGAAACTCGTCGACCAGCCGCCGATAACCGCGGGCCTCTTCTAGCGCATTCAAGTTCGTGCGCTGGAGATTCTCGACGAGAGCAAGGACAAGCATGGTGCGGTCGTCGAAGTCGCGAATGATCGCCTGGATCTCGGTCCAGCCGAGGTTGGTTGCGGCGCGTACTCGACGTTCACCGGCGATAAGCTCATACGCCTCGCCACGGCGCCTTACGCTAATGGGCTGCAATAGGCCGCTCGCCCGAAGCGAAGCTTCGAGTTCAGCGAGCTCATCAGGACGAAATTGTCGGCGCGGTTGAAACGGGTTCGCGCGGATACTCGAGAGCGGAATTCGGCGCACGTCGCTCGCGGTCGCCGGGGCGGAGTCTGAGCTCGTTGGAATGAGCGCTTCCAAGCCTCGACCGAGTCGGCGCTGTCGTTCGTTGCTCATCCTGTCCTCGCGATAAGCTCTTTTGCCACAGATAGATAGGCCTGTGCCCCGACCGATGACACGTCGTACAGGATGATCGGCTTACCGAAGCTTGGCGCCTCAGCCAAACGAACGTTTCTTGGAACTACGGTCTCAAAGACCTGGGAGCCGAAGTACTCGCGTGCTTCCGCTGCGACCTGTCGAGAGAGATTCAAGCGTGCGTCGTACATCGTCAGAAGAACACCGTCGATGCCGAGCTCAGGATTCACGCTGCGCTGAATCAGGTGAACCGTGTTCAGGAGCTGGGATAGGCCCTCCAGAGCGTAGTACTCGCACTGAAGCGGAATCAGCAATGCATCTGCCGCCGCCAGCATGTTCAAGGTGATCAGTCCGAGCGACGGCGGACAGTCGATGAGTATGAAGTCGTAGTCACCACGAATGTGCTGCACGGCCGACCGCATCAAGCGCTCGCGACCGTGACGCTCCACGAGCTCGACCTCAGCACCCGCGAGGTCCGGCGTGGCGGGGACGACGTCAAGCGTCTTAAAGTGGAGTTCCCGTATCCGGGCCTCCTCAATCGAGCGTTCGCCGATAAGGACATCGTACACAGTGGGCCCGATGCCGGCGCGATCGATGCCAGAACCGCTAGTCGCGTTTCCCTGTGGATCGCCATCGATCAGAAGCGTTCGGCGTTCTGCTGCCGCCAAACTCGCCGCGAGGTTAACCGCCGTGGTGGTCTTGCCTACACCGCCCTTCTGGTTGGCGATTGCGATGACACGTGCCACGTTCAGCGGATGGGTCGAGTCAGGATTGAGGCGCCAGTCGCACTAGCCGGATCGCCAATCTATTGGAGCCTGGGACCCGGAACAACGTGCCACGTGGCACATTCGGCGCGGATCAATCCCCAAAGGTGCCACGTGGCACACGCCAGTTCGAAGTATCGTGCGGGTCCTATCGACTGGGGACGAACGCCCACCGTGCAGTAACTGTAGCTGTCACCGTCAACTGACCAGGCTCGATCGGCGTCGGGACGGCCGCCGCGACCCGCGCACGAGCCATCGTCGCGTCGAACGGGCGGATCGGCTCTACGCCGGACGAAAGCTCCAGTAGTTGTCCGAGCGATCCTCCCGCCGCCTTCGCCATCGTTTCAGCGTCTGCGCGGGCGTGCGCCACCGCCTCGGCGATCGCCGCTCGACGCGCAGAGTCAGCTCGTGACGACGTGAATTCCACCCCGGAAACCTCGTTCGCTCCCTTGGCCAACGCCGCGTCGATGGTGCGCCCCACGTCTTCAACTCGACGAAGGCTCGCCCGAACCGTGTTGGTGACGACGTACCCAGTCACTTTGGGACTCTGATTCGGAGGGTACTGCATTTCAGGCGAAACGTTGAAATTGACGGTGGCGATCTGATCCGAGCCGAGTCCGAGTGCCCGGAGAGTATCGATGATGGCGCGTTGACGTCGCGAGTTGTCAGCGGTTGCTCCCGCGACGGTGGTCGCGCGACTCTGGACACCGACCACGACAGTCGCGCGATCGGGCGACAATTGCACTTCACCCGTCCCGGTGGTCACAACGTGCGGAAGCGGAGCGCTCGGCGGGTTCTGGGCGAATATGGACGCCGCGGTCAACGTCGCGATCATGGTCGCGAATGTGGCTGTTCGTATCGCGTGCCGCGAAAGAAGCATGGGCATCTCGTCTCCAATGCTGAGGTAAACGCCGAATGAGCCAGCGCGTCCAACAATAGTAGCGAATTGCGACTATTGTTCCTCGGTCAGTCCTTCAACACGGATGTCGCGCTTCGGCGTCGCCACTTCTCGACCTCGAGAACGAGATTCTGAAGATCGGTCGGGCTCACTCCTGGTACCCGCGCCGCCTGCGCCAGTGTTCCCGGCCGCAGTGCGCTCAGCTTTTGACGCGACTCGAACGACAAGGACGACATCGCCTCGTACGGCAGGTCCGCCGCCAGCACGAAGGCACCCATGCGCTGCAGTTTCGCGGCCTGATCCCGTTCCCGAACGAAATAGCCCGCGTACTTGAGCTCCAGCTCCGCCGTGATCAACGCTTCCCGCTCGAAGCGCCGCTCGACGCGGGCCACCTCGAGCAACGCCTGCAGTGATACACCCTGACGCTTTGCCAGTTCGGCGATGCGCGTCGACTGGTCGACGCGCGAACTCCCGCATTGCTCGAGCAGTGGATTGACACGCTCCGGCGTGACGCTGGTCGCGCGCGCGATCGCGCTCGCTGCGTCCTCGTCAGCGAGGCGCCGCACTAAACGCTCTCGTTCGCCTTCCGTGTACAGCTCCAACTCGACACCGATCGGGCAGAGGCGCCGCACGGCGTTGTCCTGCCGCACCGTCAAGCGGAACTCGGACCGCGACGTGAACAGCCGGTACGGCTCGTCGACGCCGCGTGTTATGAGATCGTCAATGAGAACTCCTATATAAGACGTCTCGCGCCCCAGGACGACAGCCGGCTGGCTGCGGACGAACCGCGCGGCATTGAGGCCGGCGATCACCCCCTGTCCCGCAGCCTCCTCGTAGCCCGTCGTTCCGTTGATCTGCCCCGCAAAGAAAAGCCCGCGCATCGCTTTGACCTGGAGCGTCGCGTCGAGCTGCGTCGGCGGGTAGTAGTCGTATTCGATGGCGTAGCCGGCGCGCGTCATCGCCACCGACTCGAGGCCGCGCACCGAGCGTAGAACGTCCAGCTGGACGGGCGCCGGCAGCGAAGTCGACAGACCGTTGACGTACAGCTCCGTCGTGTCGTGCCCCTCCGGCTCGAGAAAGAGCTGATGCCGGTCCGCCTTCGGAAACTTGACGACCTTGTCTTCGACAGACGGGCAGTATCGCGGACCCCGTGAGGCAATCGCACCGCCGTACATCGCCGATCGGCCGATGTTCTCGGTGATGATCGCCTTTCCCTCCGCCTCCAGGAACGTGATCCAGCACGGCAACTGTTCCGGGTGACGGGTTTCCGTTCCTCGCCGGCGAGGCTCGGACCAGAACGCCGACCATGAGTAGTCGAATGACTCGATTTCGCTCTCTTGGCGCTCGAGCCGCGAGAAATCGACCGAGCGTCCGTCGATGCGCGGCGGCGTGCCCGTCTTGAAGCGTTCGACGGTCAGCCCGGCGTCCTCGAGCTGTTCAGCGAGGTGAGTCGCCGCGGACTCTCCGGCGCGACCGCCCGACAGACGCGTCTCCGTGCCGATATGGATCCGGCCGCGCAGAAACGTACCGGTCGTGATCACCACGGCGGCCGCACCGAAACGCCGTCCTTCGAGCGTCTCTACACCCGTAACCGACGGTCCGTCGCTCAGGATGAGCCGAGCGACGGTGCCTTGAATGGTCGACACGTCGCGGTGCGCCTCGACGAGCGAGCGGACGGCGCGGCGATACATCCCGCGATCGCACTGAGCGCGCGGCGCCCAAACTGCCGGGCCCTTGCTGCGGTTCAGCATGCGGAACTGAATGGCCGCCAGATCTGTCGCCCGGCCCATGATGCCACCCAAGGCATCGACCTCGCGGACCACCGTTCCCTTGGCAATCCCACCGATCGCGGGATTGCAGGACATCTGGCCGATCGTCTCGAGGGCGCTCGTGATCAGGCCGACGCGAGCACCGGCGCGCGCGGCTGCGACGGCGGCCTCGGTTCCGGCGTGGCCGGCACCGACGACGATCACGTCGAACGACGCCTCGAGCGGACTGGGCGAAGACTGCGACATAGTCACGAAAGCTATGGACCGTCGATCCTGCCGCGAAAGCTCGCCATGACGGTCCTATATTCTCGATCCAACACCAGGAGAGCTCAGTGCCACTGAAGATTCCCAGCGGCGCCCCCGTGCTGGTCATTCGCCGAACGGCGTACGAGGCGCGCGGACTGAGCCGCGGCGCGATCGACGAACGTCTCCATCTGACGCCGGACGAATTCCGCGTCGAAGGTGGCCTCATCATCGTGGGGCCTATCTACGGTGATGCCGACGCGCTGGCCGCCTTCATCGAGGATCTCGAGCGAGCGGGACTGGCCTACTTCGATGATTTCTTCGAGCTCAGCGGAAACTGGCCGGAGTGGCTTCAGCTCTTTGCCGGCACGTAGCGTCGCGCCGCGACTAGTGGCGGTGCTTCGTCAATTGCTTCGCCGACGGAGCGGGCGTTATGCGCCCATGACGTAACAGGCCGTGCCATCCGCACTCGTAGCACCAGCTCGTGCGGAATTTCGGAAAGAACAGATTCCAACCGCGAGAGGCGATCCGGAGTGTTGGGGCATCGCAGTTGGGGCACCGGTCGCCTTCGGGCAGCAAATAATAGAAGAACACCGTGGCGAGAATGGCGCGAAGCACGAAAAAGCCACCGATGATCAGGATGCACAGAACGGCGTCCCACATATCATCCTCCCTCTCCTACAGCCGCTTCTCGACCTCCGTCCACGGCTCGACGAAGGCGACGTCCTCCTCGATGCGTTCGATGACGACTTCCGTCTCTACATCGAGCGAGCCCTGGTCGATTCCCCGGGCTCTGAGCACGTGACGTTCACCCTCGACCTCGAAGGCTACTTCCCCGTCAACCTCTGGACGAATGCTTTTCGTCACGCGAGCGATGTGCCCCTGGAGCACATATCGTTCGTCGTCGACGTCGTGTTCTGGAACGACCGCCCACCACTTCGTCACAAGCCGTGCCGCCGCGAGCGCCACGACCACCCCGATCGCTACGCTCGAGACGAACGCCGTGAGGCCTGAAGTTCGCGCGCTGAGCAGATATCCGGTCAAGCCGAACCCAAGCCCGAACGCGGAGAGTACCGCCGGCGAGAGGCGAAAGGATCGTTCCCGCCGTGGATGACTCGCCGCGGGCCGTTCGACTCCGCGAATCATGATACGTACGGCGAGTATCAAGCCGCCGATGAAGGTCAACAGGTAAACGCCGGTCATGGCACCGATGGGAGAGGGTTCGGTTGAAACACGCCGGCCCGCGAGGCGAGGAATTCGCAAGCCCGCTGCTCGGCGTAATAAAAGGGCTTCCATGGCACCCGTCCTCCCACGAAGCCAACGTGCCCGCCATGCGGCGTGAATTCGAGGTGCAATGCGGGGTTGGATGCCCCGATTGACCGGACTTCGTCGAGGACCTCGGAAGGGAGAAACGGATCATCGACCGCGCTCAGCAGCAGCGTCGGAACACGAATCCGGTCCAGGAACCCGATCGAGCTCGATCGGCTGTAGTAATCGTGCGCATCAGCGAAGCCGTGGACCGGGGCGGTCACGGCATCGTCAAAGTCGTAGATGTTTTCCGCGCGGAGCAGGGCGTCACGATCGAAGAGCCCTGGGTACTTGGCAAGCTTGTCGAGCGCTTTGCGTCTGAGCGATCGCAAAAAGTGACGGTCATAAATCCTGGAGAAGCCGCGACCGATGAACCGCGCGCCGCGCTCGAGATCGAACGGAACCGAGATGGCTGCTGCGCCGGCGACGTATTCGCAGGCACTCTCGCCGGCTTCTCCGAGGAACTTGAGCAGGACGTTGCCACCGAGTGAAACGCCGGCGAGCAGAAGTGGAGCGCTCGGAAACTCCTCGCGAATTCGGTCAATGACAAATGCCAGATCCGTCGTTTCGCCCGAGTGATAGAATCGCGGAGCCGTATTGGGCTCATCGCCGCACCCGCGAAAGATCAACAGTTCGGCCCCCCAGTTTCGCCGCGCGGCCTCGAGAAAGAAACCGCCGACGTAATGCGACCGTACCGTTCCCTCGAGCCCGTGAAGCAGTAATAGTCTGGGAGCGCGGGGATCGGCGACCGAACGGTACACGTCGACAAAGTCGCCGTCGGGTGTCCTCCAGCGCTCCCGCCGGGCATGCAGCGGCTGGCGCCAGCGAAAAAACTTCGCCCAAAGCGTCTGTGCATGTCCGCCAGGTACCCACCACGCGGGGCGGTAGGTATGTTCGCTTCGTCGGACCAACGACGTATCTCCGTGTCTTCTCCCGGCGATCAATAACGCCTGGCCTGTAACCATGGAAGTTCAAGTGTTCGGCTGGAAGAAAAGCGCCGAAACGCGGAAAGCCCTGCGATTCTTCGCCGAGCGACGCGTGAAGGTCCACTTCGTTGATTTTCAGGAGCGAGGTCCGTCTCCCGGGGAGCTTGCCCGGTTCGTCCAGCGGTTTGGCGTGGATCGACTCGTTGACTCGCAGTCGAAGCGCTTTCAGGAGCTCGGACTGCGTCATGCGCAGCACGCGGATGACCGTTGGGTCGAAAAACTGGTAGACGACCCGCTGCTCCTCCGCATGCCGCTCGTCCGCTTCGGCAATCTGCTGACGGTTGGACTCGCCGAAGCCGAGTGGAAGGCTTGGGTGGCCAGTTGACCCAGGTCTCGATGGGAAACGTCGGCGTGGATTTCGGAGCGATGACGCTGTTCGACGGCGTGTCGTTCACGGTCGCGGCAGGAGAGCGTTGGGGAATCATCGGTCGTAACGGAGCGGGAAAGACGAGTCTGTTCCGCCTGTTGACCGGCGAGCTCGAACCGACTCGCGGCGAGATCGCGAGCTCGCCCGGCCTGCGCGTGTCACTGCTGGAACAACACCGTGATTTCGGCGGCGCCGTGACGGTATGGGAGGCCGCGGCGGGTCAGTTCGCGGAGTTGCTCGAGTTGGAGCGCTCGCTGAGTGAGCAGGCGCACCAGCTTGCCGATGTTTCAAACGAGCAGGCGCTGGAGCGATACGGGCGAGATCTGGAGCGCTTTGAGCGTGAAGGCGGGTATACGATCGCGCCGCGTGTGGATGCCGTGCTTCACGGACTCGGCTTCGATCCAGTGGCCGCGCGCGGAACGCCGTTGGCACATCTCAGCGGCGGAGAACGCGGCCGTTTGGGATTGGCGCGACAGCTCGTCAGCCCGGCAGACGTTCTACTTCTCGACGAACCCACGAACCACCTGGACCTCGAGACCACGCGCTGGCTCGAGGACTACCTATCGCGCGCGACCGCGACCGTCCTGTTGATCAGCCATGACCGCGCATTTCTCTCGGCGGTCGTCGATCATGTGCTGCACCTGGAGGGACACACAGCGACGCCGTATGTGGGCACCTACGAGTCTTTCGTCGAGCAGCGGACGCTGGCGCGTCTGAGCCAACAACGTCAATTCGATCAGCAGCAGCGTCGCATCGCGGCGGAACAGGACTACATCGCTCGCAACATCGCCGGGCAGAACAGCAAGCAGGCGAAAGGGCGGCGGAAGCGTCTCGACAGGCTTCCGCGTCTCAGCGCGCCGCTCTCCAACAGCGACGCCATGACCGTCCGCTTCGATGTCGGCGAGCGTGGTGGGGATCGCGTGATCACCGCCGAGAACGCCGGAGTGAATGTCGACAGTCGTGTTCTGTTGCGAGGCGTTACGGCCACGCTGATGCGGGGCGATCGTGTTGGACTCATCGGCCCGAACGGCTCGGGAAAGTCCACACTCGTCCGCGCGATCGTCGGCACCCATCCCGTCTCGGGTGGCGTGATTCGCGTCGGCGGCGGCATCAGCGAGGGCTACTATCGACAGGATCTGACCCAAGTGCCCCTCGACAAGACGTTGTACGACGTCATCGGCGACCTTCGCCCGACCTGGGACCGGCGGCTGGTGCAGGGGCACCTCGGGCGATTCGGGTTCTCCGGCGACGAGGTCCTGCGTCACGCCGAAGGCCTCTCCGGCGGCGAGCGAGCGCGACTCGGACTGGCGATGCTCATGCTGAGCCGCGCGAATCTGTTGATTCTCGACGAGCCGACAAATCACCTGGACGTCGAGTCGATCGAAGCGCTCGAAGACGCGGTGGCCGACTACGACGGCAGCGTGCTCCTCGTCAGTCACGATCGTGAGCTTTTGAGATCTCTAACGACCAAGCTGTGGATCATTCACGATCAACGACTCACCGAATTCGACGGCTCGTTCGGCGAATGGGAGATGGTGTCGTCGGAGCGGGAGCATGCCGCGGCAGTGCAGGCATCGGAGGAGGAAGCCCTTCGCCGAGTCCAGGAACGACGTCGAACCGACCGGCGCGAGCAACACGACAGGTCGTCGCGCACCGCATTGCGAACCGCTCAAAGCCGTGTGACCGATCTCGAGGCGGAGATTCAGCGCGCCGAGAGTGACATCACGCAGATCACGACGCAGCTCGAGGATCCCCAGCTGTACGCGGCACCGGACGGAGTCTCGACGGCGAAGGCGCTCGGCGTCCGTCTCGATTCACTCAAGGTGGAGCTCGATGCGCTCCTCGCCGAGTGGGGAGAGGCGACCGAGGCGCTGGAGACGCTCACGGGCCAAGGCGCCTGATCGCGCGATGCTGCGTCTCGCGGTTGCTTTCGCCCAACTCGTGTCAGCAAGCTCCGGTGCGCCGGATACCGGCGCATACAGTTCGGAAGCATTGCGCATGATGATCGCCATGGCGGCCGACTCCAATCGTCTGCCTCCATCGAGCCTTCGTTCCTACCGGAGTCGCATCGAGACTGAAACGGCAATGATCATCCGTGACACGCTCGGCAGAGAGCACAGCGCGGAGATCGAGCAGGTAGCGTCCGAGGGGCGCTGGACGCGGGACGGCCGATACGAGCTCCACATCGTGGGATATCGCTCCCAGAACATCGGCGTGCCCTACTCGGCGATGAGCATTGTCCGCGGGTGGACGGTGCCGACGCTCTACGGTGAGCGACTGTCGCTCGGCGTCTACTTCGCGATGGCAAACCGGAGAGACACGATTGTCGCCGTGCATCCGTTCGCCGCAGACCGCGAACGATTCTACAAGTTCTCCGGCGGAGACACGGTTACGGTCCTGCGCATCGGAAGCCGAAGTGTTCCCATCGCACGCGTGCGTGTGACGCCAAGCTTCCGCGGCGAATCCCGGTGGGGCGTATTCGACGGCGAAATCGACCTCGACGCCGACCGGCATCAAATCGTGCGTATGCGCGGCCGGTTTCACGCGGCCGGCGGCGAGAGTCAGCGCTCCGATCGCCTCGCACGGTTGACTGGCATCGCCGGCGCCGCCTACGTCGAGTTCGTCAACGCGGAAGTCGACGGCAAATACTGGCTGCCCGCGTTTCAGCGCACCGAATTTCAGGTGAGCTTCCCGTTCCTCGGTCAAGCGCGTCCGGTGTTTCGCATCGTATCGACGATCCGCGACATCGTGGCGACCGATTCATCGACCGCGACCATGGAGGCGAGTGACGCGCGTCGCGTCATCGTCTCGTGGGCGCAAGGCGATAGCGCCAGCCGATACGCTGGGTGGAGCCGCGAGATCGGCGTGCAAAGCGGAAGCGTTCACGCCGACGATTTCGCCGACATGGCGCCAGACGCGTGGCGACTCGACGGACCGCCACGGCTCAATCTCTTCTCGACCCGCGCCGCGAAATACGTTCGCTTCAACCGTGTCGAGGGCTTGTTCCTCGGCCTCGAACCGTCGATCGATTTCCGATCCGCCGCGCCCGGATTGTCGGCGGGTATCAGCGCCGGTTGGGCGTTCAGTGAGCAAACGGCGCGAGGCGGCGCCCACGTGTCCCTGCGCCGCGGGCGGCAACTGGCGACACTTCGCGCGGAGCGAACGCTCGAGAGCACGAACGACTTCACGCTGCCGCTGAGCGACGATCCAGGTTTCGGCGCGGCAATCAGTTCGCTCGACAATTACGACTACGTCGATCGACGCGCGTTGTCGTTTGCCATGACGTCGATTGTGGGAAGTGCCGAGACGGCAATCGCCAGCGCTCAAATAGGACTCGGGTCGGACCACGGCGAGCCGTCTCGCTTGCATCACGGACTTTTCTCGACGCGCGCGTTCGAGCCGAACAGGGGAGCATCCACGGGCAGCTACGTGAAGGGATCCACGGACCTCGAATGGCACCCGAGTGTGACCGGGGACTTTCTTCGTCCCGGCGTCGGGGCTCGACTCCACTACGAGATTGCCGGCGGGGATTTGGCGTGGCAGCGCCTGGAAGCCGGCTTGGCCGCACGCCGCCACTTCGGAAACCTCTCGCTCGTGATGCACACCGATGCGGGCGCGGCATTGGGAAATGCGCCTCCGCCCCAGGTCTTGTTCGAGTTGGGAGGAACCGAGTCGCTGCCCGGCTATTCATACAAGGAATTTGCCGGCGATCGAGCAGTCGTGTTTCGGTCGTTCGCCAGCTATCGCCTCGGCGTGTGGGAACGGCCGATCCACTTTGGGCGAACGCTGATGTTGCCAGGGGTAAGCCCCGGGCTCGTCGGCAGCGTCGAAGGGGGTTGGTCCAGCCTCACCTCCGACGCCGCCCGGCGGGCGGTGATCGAGCTCGGGACGACCGAAACGGGTGAACCGGTCTCACGACCGACCGATCGCATCCGCTCGACATTCGGCGCCGGTCTGAGCCTGTTCAGCGATCTGCTACACGTTGGAGCGGCGCGCCCGCTCGATCACGACGCTCCCTGGCGATTCACCGTTGGATTCGGGGCCCTTTTCTAGCGGCTCAGAACTCTCCGATGAATCCGATCTCGGGCTCGAGGTGAACGCCGTGCTGTGTTTCCACCGCTTGTTGAGCGATCGTGATCAGGCGGCGGACGTCGGTAGCCGTCGCGCGACCGAGATTGACCATGATGTTGGCGTGGATGTGCGAGATCTGCGCGTCGCCCTGCCGCATGCCTTTTAGCCCGCACTGATCGACCAGCCGCCCCGCGCCGACGCCTTCGATCTTCTTGAAGATCGATCCGGCGCTCGGATGCCAATCCAACCACGGATGCTTTCCGCCGCGCCAGCTGAGATTCTCCTGCAGAATCCGATGCAGAATGGCTTGGTCGGCGCGGACGAGTCGAAACGTCGCGGTGAGAATGATGTCGCGCCGGTGATGGAAGACGCTGTCGTCGTAGCCAAAGTTCACGTAGGACGAGTCCACGACGCGACGTTCGTTCTCCTCGGAGAGGATCTCGCAGCTGTCGAAGACCTCGGCGATGAACATTGTCCGCTCCCGCGCCGGCGCCGGTGCGAGAAAATGGAGGTTCTGCCAGATCGCGCCGCCTACGGTGCTGGGGATGCCGACGTAGTGCTCGAGCCCAGACCAGCCGCCGGCGACTGATTCCTGGATCAGATCTTTGACGACCGCGCCGCTTTCGGTCCAAAGAAGGCAGTGGTCGCCCTCGTCCCGGAAATCGTGGTGTCGGGCGGCATTGCGGATTACCAGTCCGCGGAAGCCCCGGTCACCGACGAGAATGTTGGCACCAAGACCGAGAACGAAGTACGGTACGTCGAGGTCGCGCGCCGCGAGCACGGCATTCGCAAGCGAGTCGGCGGTGGTTGCCTCGAAAAACAAATCGGCTGGTCCGCCGATTCGAAACGTCGTGTATGGCCCGATTGGCTCATTCTGGCGCAGGTGGCGCGGGTCGAGCCGCGAGGCGAGGCGGTCGAGCTTTAGTTGATCGGAGTTTCCCATTGTCGAGACTGAAAGAAATCACGTTCCTTTTGCTTCTGCCAACGGCCGCGATCGCGCAGCGGGCCGAACTGGAGCGGCACATACAGCGAACGACGCTTCCCAATGGCCTGGAAGTCATCGTCGTTCAGAATCGTGGCGTCCCTCTCGTGACGATCGAAGCGGATGTAAAGAACGGATCGTTCACGCAGGCGCCGCAGTTCTCGGGGCTTTCGCACTTGTACGAGCACATGTTCTTCAAGGCGAACAAAGAATACCCGATGACCGACCAGTTCGTCGCCAAGGCCTCGGAGCTGGGGGCCGAATTCAACGGGACGACGAGCGAAGAGCGGGTTAACTACTATCTCACCGTTCCAGCGGACAGCGTCGAGGGCGGGATGCGGTTTCTCGCCGCGGCGTTGATCAATCCGCTGTTTCGGCCTGACGAGTTGGAGCGGGAGCGCCAGGTCGTGATCGGAGAGTATGACCGAAACGAGTCGAATCCGATGTTCGGATTCAGCCGCGCCATGGGCCAAGCGCTCTGGACGACCGAATGGAGTCGGAAGAATCCGCTCGGTGAACGGAGCATCATCGAGTCGACGACCCCGGCGAAGATGCAGACGATCAAGCAACGGTATTACGTCCCGAACAACACCGCGATCATCGTCACCGGCGACGTCGCGCCGGAGCGTGCTTTCAATCTCGCGCGCTCGGTGTTCGGCGGCTGGGCCCGCGGCGCGGATCCGTTCGTGACGGACACCATTGCCGATCCGCCGCCGCTGGCGAAGGACTCGGCGATCATCGTCGAGCAACCGATTGGAAGCATCGTCGTGATGTTTCAGTGGCAAGGTCCGGGCGCCACGAAAGACCAAGCTGCCACCTACGCCGCTGACGTGTTCTCGGATGTGTTGAACCAGCCAGGCTCGCGATTCCAGCGACGGCTCGTCGATAGTGGTTTGTTCGAATCCATCACGGTGAACTACTACACGCTGAATCACGTCGGACCGATCACCATCGCCGGCGAGACCTCGCCCGAGCATTTCGGGGAAGCAATCAAGGCACTGCGCGACGAAATTGGAAAGCTTGGCGACACGACCTACTTCTCCGACGACGACCTGGCGGCGATCAAACGTCGCCGAATCGTCGGCACGGAGCTCGGATTGGAGCGGGCGTCGGGATTCGCCCACCAACTCGGTTTTTGGTGGGCCGTGACCGGTCTCGATTACTTCTACGGATACGTCGACACAATGGCGAAGCAGCGCCGCGGCGACCTGACGGCATACGCGAACAAGTACATCGTCGGCAAACCCCGCGTCGTCGGCGTGTTGCTGTCGCCGGACAACCGCCGCCTGCTGGGCCTGACTTCGCGAACGCTGCTCGGCACAGGTCCGCAACCATGAGGCGCGGACGCGTCGTCGCCTCATTATTGCTCGGAACATTCGCCGGGCCGATCTCACGATTGGCCGCGCAGGCCGACACCGGCACCTCGAGCTTCGAAGTCAACGGCCTGCGGGTCATTCTTCGACGCAATACCGCAAATGATGTCGTTGCGGCAAACGTGTACCTGCTCGGCGGCGCTCAACAACTGACGCCGGCGACCCAGGGAATCGAAGCGTTTCTCCTTGCGTCATCCGAGCGGGGAACGAAGCGCTTTCCCGGCGAGACCGCGCGCGCTCTGACTGCCCGACTCGGGGTAACGATCGTTACCGAGCCGACGGAAGATTGGACACTTTTCGGTTTTACCGGTGTTCGAGCGACGTTCGACTCGTGTTTCATGATTCTCGCCGACCGGCTCATGGCACCCACGCTCGACTCGATCGAAGTCGAACGCGTTCGCTCGAGGATACTCACCGGTCTGCGTCTCGAGGCGAACACGCCGGATCCGATCATCAATCACCTGGCGGACAGTCTCGCGTACGTGGGTCATCCGTACGGTTTCTCGCCGCAGGGAACGGAAGCGACGATTCAATCCATCACACTTGGCCGGCTGCGCAGCTACCAGACGTCGCAGATGGTCACGTCGCGAATGCTGCTCGTGGTAGTCGGAAACATCGAACGGCCGCGGCTCGAACAGCTCGTGCAGCAGACACTGGCTCAGCTGCCGAAGGGCAGCTACGCGTGGAGTCCGCCACGCGCCCCAGGCGCGCCACACAGGGAGCTCGTGGTTCAAGAGGCGCAACTGCCGACGAACTACATCCTCGGCTATTACGCCGGCCCTCCGGCGCAAAGCCCGGATTACAACGCGCTTCGCGTGGCGACGGCGGTGCTGTCGGGAAGATTCTTCACAGAGATTCGTTCGCGGCGAAATCTCTCGTACGAGGTCGAGGCTCCGTTCGTCGAGCGGGCGATCGCGACAGGAGGCGTGTACGTCACCACAGTCGCGCCCGACACCACGCTCGCTATCATGCGCGCGGAGATCGACCGACTCCAGCAGGAGCTGATCGACTCACGGGGACTGGAGCGGCTCGTCCAGCAATTCATCACCGAGTACTTCCTGAAGAACGAAACGAACTCCGACCAAGCGACGTTTCTCGCTCGCGCGCAGCTGTATCACGGCGACTACCGGGCGGCGGCGCGTTTCGTCGAGAGTTTGCGCGAGGTCAAACCGGAGGACGTGCGCCGGGTCTCTCGGCTGTACATGCACGATTTTCGATTCGTCTATCTCGGCAATCCGGGGAAGCTCTCCCGTGCGCTCGTCGATCGTTTCTAAGAATCGAAATGGTGCGCGACCGCTTGGGCGTCGAGGCGGCCATTGAAAAGCGATGACCCGAGCACCGTCGCGGCGATTCCGAGGTGCTCGAGCGCGCGCAGCTCCCCGATACTGGCAGCCTCGGTGCGACAAAACACCGGCACGCTCGCCGCCTCAACGAGATCCTCGATGTACCGGCGCGGGGCGCCCTGAAATCCGTCCGGCGAAGCGCCATGAACGGCGAGTCCGCCGAGCGGCAGTGAAGACAGCTCGGTCGCCAGATCGACCATGTCCTCGGCGTGGTGTCGCCCGGCCCGGCGACCGAAAATCGGATCACCGAGATCGGCGCGGAGGATCAGGCGGCCGGGGAATGCCTCGGCCAATCTGAGAAGCGCATCCCGGTCGTCATCATCGGTGGACGAAAAAATGACCTGACTGACGCCCGCGTCGATCAGTCGATCGACCCGCTCTTCCGCGAGCACACCGCCTGAAACGAGGACTTCGGCCGCCGCATCCCGAACGATCTCAGCAATGAGGGCCTCATTGTCGTCGCGCCCCGAGTCCGCGTCGATGTCGTGCAGGTGAATCTGCCGGAATCCGAGAGCAGCAAAGGCTCGGTGGATCCCGGCGGCGTCAACAGGTGACCGGGAGCCGGCACCGGGCTGCCCTCCGGGGGCGTAGACCAGGGACCCGCGCAACTCCGTCGTGGGAATGACGATCACAGTGAGGAAGGGCTTCTGAAGGGTGTTAAAAGAACCCAGGCACGGCGCGTCGCTTGCACCGAGCTTGCCACGCCTTGGCGGCCTGCGTTGCGCGGCAAGAACTTTGTGAATAGTTTCACATTCTCCGCAATTGCGGGCAACTTCATCAATTTCGTCCGTACCACTCGGCACTACTGGAGGCAAGAAGAAATGCGGCTCCAAGCACTGGCGCTCCTCGCGAGCGCCGCCATCGTCGGCGCCTGCGGCGGCGGCGGTGAAGCCAAAAAGAACGATACCACGGCAGCCACTCCGGCGCCGAGCACTCCGGCACCGGCCACGCCGGCGCCCGCTGCTGGCGCAGTCGCGAAGGTTCCGGCCACGGGTAAGACTGTCACCATCAAGATGGTCGGCGATGACAAGGGTTATCGCTTCGAGCCGGCCGACGTGACCATCAAGTCCGGCGACGCCGTTGAATTCGTCATGACCAGCGGTGGTCCTCACAACGTCGCGTTCGACCCAGCCACGATCGCCGATCCGGCCTCGAAGGCGCAGCTCGACGCGAATATGGATTCGAAGATGTCCGAGCTCTCGAGCCCGATGATGATGAACCCGAACGAGAAGTACGTGATCTCGTTCGGCGGCGTGAAGCCCGGCAAGTACGATTTCCATTGCACGCCGCACCTCGCGATGAACATGAAGGGCAGCGTCACGGTCCAGTAAGAAAGGACCTTCGGAAACAGATCGCGGGGCTCGATTCGTCGGGCCCCGCTTTCTTTTTGTGTCTTCATTTGTCGGCTGGCCCATGCCCTGCCAAACTTCAGCATATGGCATCGCTCGCCGGAGAATTGTCCCGGGGCCCGTCGCGGTCGGCTTGGCTCACGGCACGCGCGAAAAACGCCGTCGGACGTCCGACATTCATTGCAATCGTCGGCGGGGGAATCTTCATCGCCGCGCTCGTTGCCCTGATCCTCGCGCCACAGGAAATACGGCGTGGCTCCAAGGTTCTGAGCGGTCCGGCAGGGCCGAGGCCCGACACTTCGATATTCAGCACCGCGCTCGATGAAGCGCGTCGGCGACTGGCCTCCGCCGAGGCGTCACTCGCCACGGCTCGACTCGCACCGCCGAAGCCGCAGGTCCAGGAGCCGATCATTCCGCCGGTGATCCTCGCGCAACGGGATTCACTCTCGAGCGCGGTCGGCGAGCTCGACGCGCTCCTGACACGCGTCGAGGGAGCGCCGGTGACCGCGTCGTATCGTGCGCTCGGCGAGTCCCCGCGGTTGGCGTCGACTCCGCGCGTCCGAGTGCTACTCGATTCACTGGCGGAGGTCGAGCGGGAGCGCGAGGGATTTGGAACGACTGGCGGCACGGACCCCGTGTTCCTCGCGCTGACGTCGAGGGCCACGGAAATCGGCCGGGCGATTCAAGCGTTAGCCCAGGAACGTCGTGATGCGATTCGCCAACAAATCGCCAGCCTCAATGTTCCGGCGCAGAGAGCGGCGGTCGTTCAAGCCACGACGATCGACACGGTGGGCTGGGTCGCCGAGCGTGATTCGGCGCGTTCTCTCGTCGAACAAGCGAACGTCGCACTCGGCGACGCGCGCACGAAAGCCAACGACTTCGATCGAGAAGCGACGCAGGCGCGGAAGTCAGCCACGGCAGGCGCGCCACCGGCCGCACTGCTCGGCGCGGCGCTGATCATCGGAATCGCTCTCGGTTTCGGCGTGGCGTTCGTGGACGAGCTGCGTCATCCGCGAATCAGCGATGCTCACGAGGCAGAGCGAATGACCGGCGTTCGCGTTCTGGCCACGGTGCGACCGAGGCCACGCGATCCGGATCGCATGCGGCGAGCGACCGATCGACTCGCTCCACCATACTTCGATCCGGCGGCGGCACCGTATCAATTGACGTATCTGCACCTGGCCCGGACCGGTGCAAGCCGGCTCGTTCTTACGATTGTTTCCGCCGACCCGAATATCGCGGCTGTCATCGCCATGAACGTCGCGGCAATCGCCGCCGACGAGGCGCGCAGCACGATTCTCATCGACACCGACGTCAAAAGCGCAACCGTCGCCGCCGCTTTGCGGTGCCACGCCGAGCCTGGGCTCGCCGACGTCATTCAGCAGCGTATCGACTGGTCCGAGGTGACGACGCAAACCATGATCGGCCGCGACCGGGTGATAGACGTCATTCCAAGTGGCATCGCCCCCGGTGGCCTGGACCGCGGCGTGATCGTGAATCTTTTTCGCCAGGAAGGAGCGCGGTTGGCTCGTCACTACGAAGCAATCGTCGTCGTTGGGGACGTCGCGACGGGTGAGGCTGGTCTCCCGGGGGCGCTCCCGGTTCCGGATACTGTGGTTTGCGCGCGGTCGGGTTACACCAGGCTCTCCGACCTCGAGGCGGCGATGGATGCCATTCGCCGCGGAGGCGGAACACCGGCGGGCATTGTTCTCTGGGACGCCGTGCCGCCCCTTCTCCCAACCCCGGAGCACATCGCGCGCGCGCCGCGGCCGCTGCAAACGGCCGAAATGAAAACACTGACGGCGAAGCGCTGAACTTCCTCGCGCCGTCGTGACTGCCTAGCATCAACGCGTGTGGGCTGACCTCATCTTGCGCGCCGAGCGCCAACATGCCGTCGAGCTGCTCGCATGGGCGGCGCTCTCGCTGGTCATGGCGACGGCGTCATTCGTCGTCACAAAAGGCAAGCGGGGACAGTTCACGCTCCTCGGAGGGTTCGCTTCGCAATTGGCGCTCTGGGCGGTGCTCGTCGGTATCGTCGGCGCGATTGAGCTTCAGCAGTTGACGATGCGTGATCTTTCGAGCGCGACTCGGCTCGAGCGCCTGTCATGGGCCCGGGCCGGATTCGACGTCGGCATCGTCGGCATCGGCGCGGTGCTCGGCGGTGCGTCGCACATTCTGGCTCGAAGCCAGCGCGGCTTGGGCGCCGCGGCAGCGATCATCGCTCAGGGGCTTGCCCTGTTGGTGATCGACCTTCGTTTGATCGCCGTTATCTCGAGATAGTCATGGCAGAGAACATTCCCGACCTCAGCCGCGAACCGAAGCATCGAGCGTATCCGGAGCTCTTCGCGTATATCGTTTCGACACTTGCCGGGATCGACGACGACATCGCCGGCATGGCGACGATCTCGGCGATGATTCACCACTCGCTTCGTCATCTGTGGACGGGCTTCTATCGCGTCGTCGCGCCAAATCTGCTCCGGGTTGGTCCGTATCAGGGCTCGCTGGGATGTCTCGAGATTCCATTCGGCAAGGGCGTGTGCGGAACGGCCGCAGCCGAGCGGCGGACGATCGTCGTCCCCGACGTGTCGCGTTTTCCCGGGCACATCGCCTGTGACGCTCGCTCCAAATCCGAGGTCGTGGTTCCTGTCTTCGACCGCGGCGGTGCGCTGCTCGGGGTGCTCGACGTCGACTCGGAGAAACGAGCCGCGTTCGATCAACTCGACGCGGAAGGGCTCGAGCGGATCGTCAGGTGGTTCGCGGGCGAAGGTCGCGGTTGACGCGATCTGGCGCGGGATATAGGCTGAGGAAGGAAGATGACGATTACCGGATATTCCGACCGCATCAACCATGCGCTCGCGTTCGCGGCAAAGCACCACGACCAACAGGTGCGTAAGGGCACTCGCCTGCCCTATCTGACACATCCGGCAAACGTCGCGATCATTCTCACCAAGTACCAGCAAGACGACGCGACGGTCGTCGCCGGTATCTTGCACGACGTCATCGAAGATTGTGTTCGAGAGGCGTATTCGCGCGAAATGCTCGAGCAGCGCATCGGCGACAAGTTCGGCGACGAAATCCTGGGCACCGTCTTGGCCGTTACGCACCGGCGCGTGGACGACGACGGGATCGAGCTCTCGAACGACGAACGGCGCGACGACTACCTGCTGCGGCTGGAGGGCGCGAGCGAACCGGCCCGCTGGGTCTGCGCCGCTGACAAGCTCCACAACGCAAGTAGCATCCTGGCGGATCTTCGGCGCACGATTGATCCCCACAGCGTGTGGAGCCGCTTCAACGGCGGCCGGGAAGCGACCGTCCGATGGTATCGGCGCGTGTTCGATCGATTGCGGGAGATCGGTTTCGGCGGGGAGATCATGCAAGAGCTCGAGAATGTGGTGACGCAGCTCGAGCAATGGTCGCGGGCCGAGATCGCCGCGGCGCGTTGAGCGCTCCTTCCCTTCTCCGTTCTTATTTCACGGATTCGTAAGCCGCGCCGACGCCGCGGTTCCCGGCCGCGTTGGCGTCGTAGTGCGATGCAACGTAATCCTCGAGGATTCTCAGGAACTCCGCGACGATGCTATCGCCGCGAAGCGTGGTGTACAGCGCTCCATCGACATACACCGGCGCTTTCGGTTCCTCGAAAGTTCCCGGCAGCGAAATCCCGATGTTCGCGTGCTTGGATTCGCCGGGGCCGTTCACGACGCAGCCCATGACGGCGACCTTCATCTCTTCCACGCCGGTATAGCTGTCGCGCCATAGCGGCATTTGCTCGCGGATGTACGACTGAATGTCTTCCGCCATGTGCTGGAAGAAGGTGGACGTCGTACGTCCGCACCCTGGACACGCTGTCACCTGTGGCGCGAAGCTGCGAAGCCCCAGCGACTGAAGGATCTGCTGCGCGACACGTACCTCCTCGGTGCGGTCGCCATTCGGCCGCGGGGTGAGCGAGACGCGAATCGTATCCCCGATCCCCTCGGAGAGCAGGATGGAAAGGCCGGCGCTGCTGGCGACGATCCCCTTCATTCCCATGCCGGCCTCGGTCAGGCCAAGGTGAAGCGGATAGTCGCAGCGAGCCGCGATGCGTCGATAGACGTCGACGAGGTCCTGAACGCCGGAAACCTTCGCCGAGATGATGATATGATCGTGAGGGAGTCCGACCTCTTCGGCCAACTCGGCCGAGCGCAGCGCGCTTGCCGACATTGCCTCGAGGTACACTTCGCGCGCATCCACGGGCGTGCTCGAGCGAGCATTCGCGTCCATCATCTCGGTGAGCAGGTCCTGATCGAGCGACCCCCAGTTCACGCCAATGCGGACGGGCTTCGCATGGTCGAGAGCGATGCGAACGATCGTGCGAAAGTTCTCGTCGCGACGCTTGCCCCCGACGTTGCCGGGATTGATGCGGTATTTCGCGAGCGCGTCGGCGCACCCTGGATACTTCGTGAGAAGCAGATGCCCGTTGTAGTGAAAGTCGCCGATGATCGGGACGCTGACTCCGTGCTGCCGAACTCGATCGACGATCTCCGGGACCGCTGCCGCGGCTTCGTCGTTGTTCACCGTGACGCGAACGAGCTCCGACCCCGCCTCGCTCAACGCGATGACCTGATCCGCCGTCGCGATCCCGTCCGCGGTGTCGGTGTTGGTCATCGACTGAACGACAATCGGGGCGGGGGCGCCGACTCGTACTCCGCCGACCACGGCGGTGACGGAGGGGCGCCTCGAGAAGGAACCGGTCATGAACTTCGCGTGCTCAAGGTGAGGAATAGACGAAAGATACGCGTATACATCAGTTCCGCCCCGCAGTCAACTTCGGTGCTTGACCGTTCTGATCGTTACGAATACTTTGGCCGTCGCTTACGACCGGACTCCCGCGGGTGACGGGGGCCGGTCGTAGGTCTCACGGCCCGCGCAACATGGTGTTGTAGCGGATGTACTTCAGGAGTGGGATATGCGTACGACCGGAAAGGTGAAGTGGTTCAACGACGCCAAGGGGTTTGGTTTCATCACGCCGGACGGCGGTGACAAGGACTGCTTCGTCCACTACAGCTCCATTCAGGGGAATGGCTTCAAGACGCTCGCCGAGGGCGAGGCGGTCGAATTCGACCTAGTCCAGGGTCAGAAGGGACCGGCCGCCGAGAATGTGAGCAAGGCGGTCGCGCGCTAGGGCCCCACTCCAAACAGACAGAAACGGGCGTGCTCTTCGGAGCACGCCCGTTTTGCTTTCCCATCCGCGACGTCTAGCTCCGACCGGTGCGGGGACTCGGCGGGCGGCCACGGCGCGCCAGGACGACAGCCTCCACGCCGTCGGCCACTCGCTGGTTTATGTCCGCGTCGAACGGCGCGAGGTCAAGTCGAATCGTGAGCCCGGACGGTCCGCGAACCTCTCCGCCGTTGGCAAGCAGTGCCTCAGCGAGTGAGGCCGCCCGCTCGAGTGTCAGACCCAAGTCCCCGACCAGCTGTCGTGTCAGGGCGATTTGACGCACGGCGCCGATCGTTAGACGGCGGACCACGCCGTGGCCGGAAGATTCCGCTCCAGCGACGTCCACGCGCGAAAGAAAATTGTCAATCCACTTTCTCTCGACATCTGCCACAAAACAAGCGATATCAATATGATAGGACGGCAATTGTAATTATTCTCTCGTCTGAGTCTATATTGCTTCTCCTCGCTGGCAGAATATATCCTCAAATAAGAGAATAAAAAAGCAGCGCGTCAGTTTGGACGCGCTGCCGTCGTTCAGATCCGCAAAGACTACGAGATCGCGCGCTGTGCTGCGGCGAGCTGCGCCCGAACGGCCGACGGTCCGGTCCCGCCATCAATCTCGCGATTCTCGACAGATTGAAGGGGAGAAAGGGCGTCGAAGACGTCGTGCCCAAACAGTGGATGGGCGTCCGCGAAGGCGGCGAGTGGGAGGGTATGCAACTCCAGACGCTGGTCCTCGCACTGCCGAACCAGCCGACCAACGGCGTGGTGCGCCTCGCGGAAGGTCGCTCCCTTTCGGACCAGATAGTCAGCCAAGTCGGTCGCCATCATGGTGGTGTCCAAAGCGGCCCGCATGGCCTGAGCGTTGAACTCGCATTCAGCCAACGCGCCGGCAAGCGCCGGAAGGACCAAGAGCATGGTGTCTGCCGCGTCGAACAATACGCGTTTGTCGTCCTGGAGGTCCTTGTTGTAGCTGCTCGGAAGGCCCTTGAGTGTCGCGAGCAGCGTCGTGAGGTCGCCGAGCATGCGGGCCGCCGAGCCTCGGGCAAGCTCCAAGGCGTCGGGGTTTCGCTTCTGCGGCATCATGCTCGACCCGGACGTGTACCCATCGCCGAAGCGCACGAACGAGAACTCGCGCGTGCCGTAGATGATCATGTCCTCGGCGAAGCGTGACAAATGCGTGGCCATCATCGCGAGGGTAAACAGCAACTCGCCGACAAAATCGCGATCACTCACCGCGTCGATCGAGTTCGGCGAAATCGCGGAAAAGCCGAGGCTTCCCTGGAGAAGAACGCGTGAGACGGGGTAAGCCGACCCCGCGGCGGCGCCCGATCCAAGGGGCAAGACACTCGCACTGCGCTGAGATGCTTTGAGTCGAACGCGGTCGCGCTCGAGCGGCCAAAAGTGCGACAGCAACCAGTGTGCGGCCGACACGGGAATGGCGCGCTGCAGATGCGTGTACGACGGCATCAAAGCCGTCTCGAGTCCGTGCGCCTGATCGATCATCGTCTGCTGCAACACGCGCGCGGCTTCGTCCAATCGATTCACCGCGTCGATCGACCACAATCGCGTGGCAGTCGCAACTTGATCGTTGCGACTGCGTCCCGTGTGCAGCTTGGACGCCGTGTCGCCGATCTCCTCGTGCAACAGCCGATCGATCAATGTGTGGATGTCTTCGTCGCTCGCCGCGGGCTGTTCGCCGGCGGCGAGGCGAGCCGCAACCGCGTCGAGTCCGTGCTCCAGCTCCGTGCACTCGTCGAGCGTGAGAACAGAGGCTTTGTACAACGCCATCGCCCACGCCTTCGAGAGACGGATGTCGTAGGGCCAAAGTCGGAAGTCCACGCCGATCGACGCGTTGAGGGCGTCGAACTCCGGGCGGGCGTCAGCAGCGAATCGTCCGCCCCAGAGTTTGTGCGTCGTCTCGGACGCGTGCGCAGCCACGGTCGTCATCAGGCGATCTGCAGTGCCGGATGCTCGGCGGTTGTGGCCTCAGGCGCGGGCGCGTCCAAGGTCGGGGCGAGGCCCAGTTCCTGATCCTTGATGGCCCGGACTCGCGCCGGAAGCGCGAAGAGTCGAATGAAGCCAGCGGCGTCGCTCTGTTCGTACACGTCATCCTCGCCGAAGGTCACGAAGCGCTCATCGTACAAGGCGTTACTACTTTCGCGGCCAACGACCGCGATCGAGCCCTTGTAGAGTCGGAGCGAAACAGTACCGGTCACGCGGTCCTGGGTGACATTGACGAAGGCGTCGTACGCCTCGCGCTCGGTCGTCCACCAGCGACCCTCGTACACGAGATCGGCGTAGCGTGGCGCGATGAGGTCTTTCGCCGCCAGTGTGCGTCGATCGAGAACGAGCTGCTCGAGCTCCGAATGTGCGGCGTACAGCAAGGATCCGCCGGGCGTCTCGTAGACGCCGCGCGACTTCATACCGACGAGGCGATCCTCGACGAGATCGACGACGCCACACCCATGTCGCCCGCCGATCTCATTGAGCGTGGCGATCAAATCGACACCGCCGAACCGCTCGCCGTTCACGCTCACGGGTGTGCCGGCATCGAAACCAATGACGACGGTCTCCGGGAGATCAGGCGCCTTGGTCACCGTCCGCGTCAACATGAGGAGATCGTCGGGCGGCGCGTTGTTCGGATTCTCGAGGACACCACCCTCGTGCGACAGGTGCCAGAGGTTGGCGTCGCGCGAGTAGATCTTCTGCCGAGTGGCAGCGACGGGAATTCCGTGCGCTTCGGCGTAGGCGATAGCGTCCTCGCGGCTGCGAATATTCCACGTGCGCCAGGGCGCGATGACCGGGAGGTCCGGCGCGAACGTGGCGTACGTCAGCTCGAAGCGAACCTGGTCGTTCCCCTTCCCCGTGCAACCATGCGCGAGGGCGTCAGCGCCGACTTGTCTCGCGACCTCGACCTGGCGGCGCGCGATGAGCGGACGTCCCATGGACGTACCGAGGAGATACTTCCGATTGTAGATCGCGCCGGCGCGGAGAGTCGGATAGATGAAGGACTCTACGAATTCCTCTCGCAGATCCTCGACGAAACACTCATCGGCGCCTGAGGCGAGCGCCTTGGCGCGGACGCCGGCGAGCTCCTCGCTACCCTGCCCTATGTCGGCCGCGACGCAGACGACCCGGGCTCCCGAATAGTTCTGCTTGAGCCACGGGACGATGATGGACGTGTCGAGGCCGCCGGAATAGGCGAGCACGATCGTTTTATACATGAGCGCTCCTCTAAGTACCAAGTTATGCAGTCAGAGCGCATATTTAATCGCTGAACCGACCGGCGTCAACGCCTAAAGTGCCCGTTGGGTCCGGCTGTGGGCTTCAGGTAACTCTGGCGAGGTCCAGGAGGCGGCGCGTAAGGACCGCTCGAGCCTCCGAGGACCGGCAGACGATCAACACCGTGTTCTCTCCGCCGAGGGTCCCGATGACCTCAGTCCAGCCCTGAGAATCGATGGCTTCGGAGATCGGTTGGGCGCCGCCGGGGAGTGTGTGGAGGACGAGGAGCTCCGACACTCCATCGATACGAGAGAACAACTGCGGCAAAAGGCCGTCCAGCGATGGCTTAGCCTCGTCGGCCACCATCTCGGGGAGCATGTAGCGCGAGCCATTTTCGGAGGGCACGCGCACGACGCCAAGATCGCGCAAGTCTCGCGACAGCGTCGCCTGAGTGACGTTCCATCCGTCCTTGGCGAGCAACTGCTTCAATTCTTCCTGACTCGCGATCTGCCGACCGCCGATGAGCCGGAGAATCGCGTCCTGCCTTCCGGGCTTGTTACGCAGATCCAATCCCCGTGTTTTTGGTCAGGGCGCGCACGTCGGATCGTTCAAAACCGTCCCGAACTGATTGACACGCCGATTTCGCATTATTATGCATTAGGCGTGAATAGAATCAGTGTTGGGGTCCTCGGCGCAAGCGGGTACGCGGGGCAGGAGCTTTGTCGGCTCGTCGCGCAACACCCGCAACTTACGCTGGCGTTCGCTACGGCGAACGAGCAGCGAGGCGCGAGCGTGCGTGTGGGCGGCCAAACGATCCAATACATCGCGACCGACGACGCGCCGCTTCAAGACGTCGAGCTCGTGTTCTCGGCGCTGCCGCATGGGGCCTCGAAGGTCTGGGTGGAGCGCACGCGTGAGGCTGGTGCCCGCGCTGTTGATCTATCGGCGGACCTGCGTCCCGGCAATGGGTGCGAGGGGATTCCGTACGGCTTGACGGAGTTGAACCGTGAGCTCGTAGTGGGGGCCAGCGTGGTGGCCAATCCCGGCTGCTATCCCACGTCGATTCTCGTCGCATTGGCGCCGCTCGTCGAACGCGGGCTTGTCGCCAACGGTGCGACTGTCGTCGTCAACTCGGCGAGCGGCGTCACCGGCGCCGGGAATTCGCCCAAGCGCGAACTGCTGTTCGGCGAAGTCGCCGAAGATTTCCGCGCCTACGGGATCGGCAACACGCACCGGCATCTGAACGAGATGCGGGCGACACTGGATGCATGGGGAATGTCGGCCGATCTCGTTTTCACGCCGCACCTTCTTCCGGTCGCACGCGGGATTCTCTCGAGCATCGTCGTTCCGATGTCCGGGCCGTTGGATGACCCACTCGGACCGTGGCGCGAGATGTACGAGG
>DATMHK010000182.1:0-4796 GCA_035554995.1 Gemmatimonadaceae bacterium | reverse complement strand
CGAAACTCGTGCGCTGCGGAAGGTGTACCCGGCTCCTTCGGCGCCTAAGCGAGGCCGGTCATTCGGGCCGCCGCCGATGCCGGGAATGTCCGGGCCCGGAACGCCGCCGGGAGCGCACCGCGGTGCCGAGATCGTCGCCCTCCAATCGCTCGATCTCGAGATCAAACAGGGCGAGTTCTTCGGCCTCCTTGGCCCGAATGGCGCCGGCAAGACGACGACGATCGGGATTCTCACCACGCGCGTGAAGCCGACCTCCGGCGCAGCGCTGATCGGTGGGGCGGACGTCGTGTCGCAGGCGGTGCAGGTGCGCCGGCGGATCGGCGTCGTACCCCAACGGCCCAATCCCGACCGCAGCCTGAACGTCATCGAGAACCTCCTCTTCCACGCGGCGTACTTCGGCATCCCGGCGACGGCGTCGCTCCCGCGGGCGAACGCGCTCCTCGAGCAGCTCGGCATCGCCGAGAAGGCACACGCCAAGGTCGACGAGATGTCGGGCGGCCAACAGCAGCGCCTCATGATCGCTCGCGCCCTTATCCACGAGCCGCAGGTGATCTTCCTCGACGAGCCGACCGTCGGCCTGGATCCGCAGACGCGACTTTCGCTCTGGGAGATCCTGCGTTCGCTGCACGGCGAAGGACGCACGATCGTCATGACGACGCATTACATGGAGGAGGCGGACAAGCTCTGCGATCGGATCGCCATCGTCGATCGTGGCCAGCTCCTCGAGCTCGACACGCCCGCCGCGCTCAAGCAGCGCGCGCCCGGCGGCACGCTCGTCGAAGTTACCCTTTCCGCTCCAACGGACAGCGTCCTCGAGCCCATACGCAAGCTCGAAGGCGTGCTTCGTGCCGAGGCGCAGGGACCGTTGCTTCGCGTCTTCAGCGATCGTGGCGGGCGCGTGATCTCGCCCGTCATTCAAGCGGCCGAGGACATGGGCGTCGCCGTGACGAACATTCATCTCACGGAGCCAAGCTTGGAGACGCTGTTCGTCGCTCGCACCGGGAGGAAGCTCGATTGACCGCGACAGCCGCCGCGCGTCCCACCCACGTCGAGCCGGCGGAACATCACGTCCGCGCGTCGTCGGTCTTTTTCGCGCTGTTGCGCCGTGACCTCCGCGTCGCGAGGAAGGAGATCGTCTTCTTCCTCGTGCGGACCACGATGCAGCCGCTACTCTTTCTCATCGTCTTCGGCTATCTGTTGCCGAAGATGAGCTTCCTCGGCAAAGGCTATCAGACCGCGCTGCTTCCGGGAATTCTCGCCGTCAGCCTCAGCTTGTCGGCGATCCAGTCCGTGGCGTTGCCGATGGTGCAGGATTTCGGCTGGACGAAGGAGATCGAAGATCGTCTCCTCGCGCCGATCCCGACGCAGCTCGTCGCGGCGGAGAAGATCGTCGCCGGCGTCTTGCAGGGCGTCATCGCCGCGGCGTTCGTCCTGCCGATCGCGCGGCTCGTCATGGGCCCGATTCCGGATTTCACGCTCTCGCACGCCGGCGAAGCCCTGATGATCGTCCTTCTCGGCTCGCTGGCGTTCTCGTCGCTCGGGATGTGGCTCGGCACGGCGATCGCGCCGCAGCAGATCGGCCTGATGTTCAGCGTGATCATCGCGCCAATGCTCTTCTTCGGGTGCGCGTACTATCCGTGGCGCGGGCTCGACGTCGTTCCCGTGATGAAATACCTCGTGCTCATCAATCCGATGGTGTACGTGTCGGAGGGAATGCGCGGCGCGCTGACTCCAGCGGCGCCGCATATGCCCCTCTACATCGTGGCCATCGCCCTCATCATCGTCGCTTCGGCGTTCTGGATGCTGGGCATGCGCAGCTTTTACAAGCGCGCCATCGGATGACCGAGGCGCCGACCCCTCCTCCCGCTGATCCGATCGCGCGTTTCGTCGCGCTGCTCGAGCAGGCCAAGGCGCTTCCACGGAACATTCTTCCCGAGCCGACGGCGTTCGCGCTCGGCACGGTGGACGAACGCGGCAACCCCAGCGTGCGCATCGTCCTTCTCAAGAGCGTCGATGAAACGGGATTCGTCTTCTACACGAACTTCGAGAGCCGAAAGGGACGCGAGCTTCTCGGCGCCAAGCGTGCCGCGCTCTGCTTCCATTGGCAGCCGCTCGAGGTGCAAGTGCGCGTCGAGGGGCCGGCGCGTCCGGTGACGCCCGCCGAGGCCGACGCATACTTCGCGTCGCGAGCGCGGGGAAGCCAGATTGGTGCCTGGGCGTCGCTGCAGAGCCAGCCGATGGCGACGTCCGCCGAGCTGGATCATCGTGTTGCCGAGATGGAGGAGCGCTTCGCCGGCCACGCCGTTCCGCGACCGCCGCACTGGTCCGGATTCCGCGTTGCGCCTGAACGAATCGAGTTCTGGAAGAACATGCCGAGCCGACTGCACGTACGGCACTTGTACGCGCGCGAGGGGTCGGGCTGGAGAGTGCAGCAGCTGTATCCGTGAGCTGCTCGGCTTCTCGGCTTCTCGGCTTCTCGGCTTCTGTTTGCCGAGTAGCCGAGCCGCCGAGCCGCCGAGTAGCCAAGTTGCCGTCGGCAAACGATTAATTTCCCGACATGGCTACACGAATCGCTCCTCCCGACAGCGCTCCCGCCGAAGTGGCCCCTCAATGGTCGACCGAGTCGGCTCGCACCCTCTATAACGTCGAGGGCTGGGGCGCCGGATTCTTCGACGTCAACGAGCGTGGACACGTCATCGTCCGGCCCGACAGGGAGCGGCCCGATCACGTGATCGACCTCTTCGACATCGCCAACGATCTCGAGGAGCAGGGCGTGGCGCTCCCGGTGCTGCTTCGCTTCTCCGACATCCTCCGGTCGCGGATCGAACAGCTCACGACCCGCTTCGAGCAGGCGCGCGAGGAGTTCGGCTATACGGGCGGCTACACGACCGTCTACCCGATCAAGGTCAACCAGCAGCGCCACGTCGTCGAGGAGATCGTCGAGTTTGGAAAGGGGCACGGTGTCGGCCTCGAGTGCGGCAGCAAGCCGGAGCTACAAGCCATTCTCGGAATGGCCGAGAACACCGAGCACGTGATCATCTGCAACGGCTACAAGGACGAGGAGTTCATGCGTCTCGCCCTCATGGGCCAGAAGCTTGGACACCAGGTCTACATCGTCCTCGAGCAGCTGAGCGAGATCGACGTCCTGCTGCAGGTGGCCGACGAGATGGAAGTCACGCCGACCGCGGGCGTGCGCATCAAGCTCGCGTCGCGTGGTTTCGGGCGCTGGAAGGAGAGCGGCGGCGAGAAGTCCAAATTCGGACTCAACTCCGCGCAGCTGATGCAGGCGATCGACAAGCTGCGCGCGGCTGGTAAGCTGGACATCATCAAGCTGATCCACTTTCATCTCGGCTCGCAGATCACCGACATCCGCTTCATCAAGCTCGGGCTCACCGAGCTGACGCGATTCTACGTGGAGCTGCGGAAGCTCGGACTCGACGTGACGCACGTGGACGTCGGTGGAGGCCTCGGCGTCGACTACGACGGCACGAACTCGACGTCCGACGCCAGTGTGAACTACTCCCTGCAGGAGTACGCGAACGACGTCGTGTACACGCTCGCCGAGGCATGCCGCGAGCACGAATGTCCGATGCCGCACATCATCAGCGAGTCGGGACGCGCGCTCACGGCGCACCACGCCCTGCTGCTGCTCAAGGTGATCGACGTCGAGTCGCAGGGAGACCGTCCGGTTCCCGAGCTGACCGACGACGACCATCAGCTTCTGCACGAGATGCTCGCCGACTACCGCGACGCATCGCGCAAGAACGTCTCGAAGCGGCGGGTGCGCGAGATCTTCCACGATCTCACCTTCGACAAGGAACGCGCCCAGGAGATGTTCAACAGCGGGGTGTTGACGCTGCGCGAGCGCGCCCTGGCGGAGCAGCTCTACATCGCGACGCTGAACCTGCTGGCGCGCTCGATCGAGCGGTCGCGCGATGCCTTCGTGGACATCGTGGCCGACATGGACGCGACGCTCGTCGACCGCTACTTCTGCAATTTCTCGCTCTTCCAGTCGCTGCCCGACAGCTGGGCGATCGATCAGATCTTCCCGATCATGCCGATCCACCGGCTGGACGAAGAGCCGACGCGACGCGGCACGATCCAGGACGTCACGTGCGACTCCGACGGCAAGATCGACCGCTTTGTCGGCGATCCGGAGGGAACTCCGAGCCTCGAGCTGCACGAGTTCCACGACGGTGAGCCATACATGCTCGGCGTGTTCCTGACCGGCGCATACCAGGAGATCCTCGGCGACCTGCACAACCTCTTCGGCGATACGAACGCGGTGCACATCCGGCTCGGGAGTAGCGGGAATTACGAGGTCACCGACCTCGTGCACGGCGACACGGTGACCGAGGTTTTGAACTATGTGCAATTCCGGGCCACCGACTTGCTGCAGACGTTCCGGCGGAAGGTCGGAGCGGCGAAGCATTTGAGTCGGCAGGAGGCGAACACGTTCATCGCGGACTACGTGGCGGGGCTCGAGGGGTACACGTATCTCGAGGGGGACGCGGCACAGTAGTCGACTTCGCGGTGCCGGGCCGGGATCTACTACTCAACGCAGAGGCGCAGAGGGGTGCGAAGGCGCTAACGACTCCGTTCCCAACGAGCCCGGACGATTCCTTTGTCAACGGCGCTCGGGACGCTTCTTGTGGCTTCCCGAGCGTCTGTTGCCAAGAAATCCCGGCTCGTCGTGCGAGGGGACATCGTCGCCACACGGAGCGCCTCTGCGGCCTCCGCGCCTCTGCGTTGAGTAGTAGATCCCGGCCCCGGCGCGACGAACCCAGAGTCTCAAA
>DATMHK010000181.1:0-5328 GCA_035554995.1 Gemmatimonadaceae bacterium | reverse complement strand
CCGACGAACGGGTTGAACATCGCGTTGCCGTTGTCGGTGCGGCGGAAGTGCGCGTCGCCGTAGTTGATCTCGAAATGCCCGACTCGAAGGGTCGTGTACTTCATGATGCTCTTGAGCAGGGCGTTATCGATCGGCGACTCGTCGACGAGGATGTAGCCGTCCTTCACCCACGACTCCTGGTGGTGGCGAGCCGAGAGATAGGAGGTCATCGCTACGCGGATTCCCGGCGCCAGCTGCGCGTTCACGTTCAGATTGGCGACGGCGTTGTTGAAGCCGTGCCCGATGCTGATCAGCTGGTTGTTGTTCACCTGCGCGCCGCCCGCGGCCGGCGTCACCATGACGGCCTGCGCGGTGTTGGTGTGCTGCAGCCCCTGGAACTCCTGATTGAACGCGCCGCCAAAGGAGAGCACGAAGCCGTTGAACGGCACGTTGTCTTCCTTCGGTGATTCGAAGACGTTCACACCGCGCGAATCGGCCGGGCGCATGTGGCCGATCTCGAGCGGGCGATACAGACTCACCGTCTTCTTCGCGACCGTGGAGGTATCCGTCTTGTCGGGCGCGGGCTTTCCACCGCTATTGTCTTGGGCCATCGCTACGCCGGCAAACGACACGAGCAGCGCCAGGGCGAGCTTGGATGTGTTTCTCATAGGACCTTCCTCCGGTCGGATTTCACGTGCTGGGTAGGGAGCGACAATTCAGAGTGGTTCGTACGTGCTCTGGAACTGACACGAAGCTACCGTTTGCCGACCGAGCGTTCCGTCCGGGAAGAGCGGTTTACCCGTGCGGAATTGCTTGTTTTTTTGTGGGGGATTTCCCGACCGGAGGATGGTTAAGCGCCATTTGACGCGTTTACTCGACGACCAGATGCCCCTTCATGCCGAGCGCGGCGTGCGGGTCGCATTGGAAGTAGTAGGACCCCGCCGCCTGTTTGACCGCGAGATCCCACGTCTGCCCCGGCAGCTGGAGGAAATCGCTCGGCGTTTGCGGATAGCCGTTTTTCCCGGCGTTCGAGTCTGCGAGAAAATGCACGTTGTGCACGCCAACCTTGAGCGTGAAGCGAATGACGTCACCGCGCTTCGCGTGCACCTCGGCGGGCTTGTAGTAATTGCCGGCGCCGTCGGTGTAGAGCTCGACGGGAATCACCTTGCCACCCGGATCCGGGTTCAACGGCCCGGCGCCCCAGTCGGGATTCGCGGCGCCGGACGTCGCCGGCTGTTTGGCGGTGTCAACGGGAGCCTTTTGATCCCCTTTACAGGCAGCCAAAATCGCGACGGTGGCGAGCAGATATGAGAACGTACACGCCTTGCGAGACATCGGAGTCGATCCTCGGAGATGTGAGAGTTATTAGAAGTCTTTTCGCCGGAACTGGCGCGCCCCGAGCATGAGCGGAGCAGTGATCCACACGCCAAGCATCGCCGCGGCCAGTGATGGCCCGAGCGCGCCGGAGAAGGCGCGTTGAAACACGGCGCCGGTGTAGCCCATCAGCGCGGCGACGTCGAGCTTGAGCAGGAGCAACACCCGCGCGAGGTCCACGGGATTGGCGAACGTCAACGCCAGCAACGGACGCTCGATGGGATAGTCGGAGAAGAGCGCGACCGCGACGAGCACCAGCCCGTCGTAGAGCAGTCCGACGAGGAGCCAAAGCCCGAGCGCGACGCCAAGTCCACGCAGGCGATCTTCCGCGAACAGGGCAATCGAGAACGAGATCGCGGTGAAGCTGAAGGTCAGCACTGCGCCGAGGGCGACGAGTGTGATCATCGCGCCGCGGTTCGCCGGATCGCCGCCGCCATGCAGGAGGAACGGGAGTCCGACGCCGGCAACGAATCCGGCGGCCAGCGGCAGTGCGAGACCGAGATACAGTCCCTTGAATAGCGACGAGCGACGAATCGGCTGCGCCAGCAGCAGCTCGGTGAACTCACGAGCGTTGTAGACGTGAATCGTCGCCAGCACGAGCGTGACCAGTGGGACGACGATCAGTGTCGCGCTGGCGAGCGTGAGCACGGCCTTTGGGCCGTCGCCTGAAAAGCGGATCACGCCTTCCGTAAGCAGGAAGAAGAACGCGGCGTAACCGAGCAGCCACCGGCTGCGAATGGCATCGCGCGCCTGCGCGCGGACAATCTTGGCGACGACGCTCATGCGACCTCCCGGATCATGAGCGCCGCGATCGCGCGCTCGAGGTTGGCCTTTTGCGTCATCGCCGTGAGCTGCGCGACCGGGCCGACGAAGCGCGTCACGCCGTCGAGCAGGAAGGCGACGTCGTCGCAGAGCTCCTCGAGCTCGCTCATGATGTGCGACGTCACCAGCACCGTGACGCCTTCGCTGCGCAGGGAAAGGATGCGGTCCTTGAGGATCGCGCTGGAGAGCGGATCGAGCCCGGCGGTCGGTTCGTCGAGTACGAGAATCGACGGGCGGAAGAGCAGTGCGAGACAGGCATTGACCTTTTGGCGCGTACCGCCGGACAGCACGCGCAGCGGCTTGTCGAGTTGCCCCCCCACCTCGAGGGCAAAGCCGCGCAGCAACTCGGCGTCGAGCAAGCCTGGCTCACCACGCAGGTCGCGCAGCATGTCGAACAGCTCGGCGCCAGTGAGATTCTCGGGGAAGCGCGCGATCTGCGGCATGTAGCCGATGCGCGCACGATAGGAGCCTTCTGTGCCGAGTATAGTCTCGCCGTCGATACGAATCTCGCCCGACGTCGGTTGGCAGAGACCGAGCAACGTCTTGATGAGCGTTGTCTTCCCTGCTCCGTTCGGCCCGACGAGGCCCATCACCCGGCCGCCTGCGACGGTGAGGTCTACCCCGCGAAGCACCTGATTGTCGCCGAAGCGCTTGGTGACCTTGGAGACCTCGATCATCGGTTGCGCCTCATGGCCGGAGTGGAATCGACGAGCGCGTCCGGCGTGAGCGACGGCATGATGCGCTCGGCGCCGTCGAGCAGGTCGGCGAACGCGCTTCGCATGAGGATCAGCGCCGGCGGATGGTGCTCGACGAGCACGGAGAAGAGCCGGACGGGCCGATGCGGCACGTCGCCGACGCCGTTGCGGTCGAGATCGTAGCCGCGGTAGCCGTCCCAGTAGTTGCCCGCGAAGGTCGTCGTCGGCGCGCGGCTGTTCGACGCGACGTCGAAGCTGTTTCCAAGAAAGTTGTTGTGCTCGAAGCGGCCGTCGAGCGTGCTCGCGTCGAGCTTCACGGCCCACCCGTTGTCGGTGAACTCGTTGTGAATCGCCACCAGACGATTGGCACCGTCGGCGAGCAGTCCGGTCGTGTTGTGGCGAAAGCGATTCGACTCCAGGCGGCTGTCGCTGATCTCTTTGAGGAGAAGGCCGTAGGCAGCCGGGCCCCAGTTGTCCTCGAAGCGATTCCCGACCATCTCGACGCGCTTCGTGAACATCACGGCGACACCCGATCCGTTCGCGCGGAAGACGTTCTCGATGTAGCGGCAATCGTCGGAATACATGAAGTGCATTCCGTAGCGAAGGTTGCCCGTGCTCAGATTGCCGCGGATGTCGCTGTCGTGCACGAACTCGAAGTAGATCCCGTCGCGGTGACCGCTGATGGTGTTGTCGGCGATCGTGATGCGACGCGACGTCCAGAGGTGGATGCCGTTGCCTGATTCCGTCTCGCGATGCCCGCTCGCCCGCAGGACGTTGTCCGTCACTCGGCAGTCGGTGACGTTCGCGAGGTAGATGCCGAAGAAGCCGTTCTCCACTCGATTGCCGTCGATGACGCAACCCCGGGCGGCGTTGACGCGCAAGGCAGCGCGGTCTTCGACGAAGCTCGTGCCGACGTTGCGCAGGGTGAGGCCGCGCACGGTGACGTCGTCGGCCGTGATGACGATCAAGCCGCGCGTGTTTTCGCCGTCGAGCACCGCGGCGCCCTGCCCTTCAATCGTGATTCGCGGCGTGGTGACGTTGGCCGTCGGTCCGCGATAGATGCCGGCGTGGACGACGATGCGATCGCCCGGCCGCGCCGATTCAACCGCCGCGGCGAGAGTCGGCAGCACTCCATTGGGCGCGACGTCGAGCGTGCGTTGCGCCAACGCGCGTTCGCCGCAGAGGGCGAGCGTCAGGGCCGCGTACAATCTTCGCATGAGAGTCACGCCGCCACCATCCGCGCCGCGCGCGTCGCACGAGCCGGTTCGCCCGCGGTGACCCGGCGGGTGGGCCGGGTGACCACGAGCGCGCAGACGCCCAGCACGAACGCCAGCGCAAGAACGAAGGTGCCGGACGCTGGCCACGATGTCGCCGTGAAATTGAGAAGTTGCTTCGATCCAATGAGCGGCGGCTGATACGTCATGCCCGGCACCTTGATGATCGCATGGGCGAGATCGAGGTCGTGCCCATACGTGTATTCCCATTTCCAGAAGTCCCACATGCCGACCGCGCCGAGTGCGGCGAACGAGGCGAGCCAGACAAGCGTGGGAGTTCGCTTGCCTGCCAGCGCGACGCCCGCCGCGAACACGGCGAGGCCGACGATGACCCAGGGCATTACCCGAAGCTCGGGGATTGCCGCGGGATCGATCGCCTTCATCCCGATGTAGTGATTCAGCTTGTTGATGTTTCCGAGATCGTTCTCCGTCGCGCCGCGTACGGTGTGCGCGTCGATGACCATGCCCAAGCCTTCCGGGTATTGCGGCGCAACGAGGTTCACGCGCCAAAGGGGCAGCGGGAGCGCGAGGAGGAGCAGACCAGACGCGAGCGCGAGGAGCACTCTCGGAAGACGTGACATCGTTACTTCTCCTTATTGGCTTCGGCCAACTGGGCCTGCGTTTTCTTGCTGACGTTGGCCATGAGCTTCGTTGCCGATCCCGCCGGCGAGACGCGAATGTAGCCCTGCATCTCCTGGTGCAGCGCCGAGCAGAAGTCGGTGCAGTAGAACGGATAGATGCCGGGGCCCTTCGGGATCCACGTGAGCGTGCGCGTCTCACCCGGCTGGAGAATCAGCTCCGACGTGTTGGCGCCGAGCACCGCGAAGCCGTGCAGGATGTCCCAATCCTGCTCGATGTTCGTAACGTGGAAGTTGACCGTGTCGCCGACCTGCACGCCCTCGATGTTGTCGGGCGCGAAGTGGCTGCGAATCGCGATCATCTTGATGTCGACTTTCTTCCCGGTCCGCGTGATGCCGCCGTCGGCTTCCGACTTGGTCACCCACGGATTGGTATTCTCGGCGAGCTTGTGGAACTTGACCTGCCTGTCCTTGATCAGGCTGGCCGGCAAAGCCTGCGCATAGTGCGGCTCGCCGATCGTCGGGAAGTCGAGCAGCATTTTCATCTTGTCGCCGCTGATGTCGATCAGTTGGGCCGACTGCGCCATCTCCGGGCCGGTGGGCAGA
>DATMHK010000180.1:0-48869 GCA_035554995.1 Gemmatimonadaceae bacterium | reverse complement strand
CGCAGCGAGATGCACCTCCGGATGCGAGCGCACGTCTACACACTCGGTTTCAGCGCGGTCGAGAAGGACCAGATACTCGCCGAGCTGGCCGAGCAGGTTGGTGTGGATTGGGACGAATTCCTCGCCAGCCGCTCGCTGCAGCTCATGTCGCCGGCCGAGCTGTCTTCGCTCGATACGAAGCTGGTCGATGTTCAGCTCCACACCCATCGCCACCGCACCCCGCGGAGTGAGGCGATGTTCGCGCGAGAGGTCAAGGACAACATCGACGCGCTCGCGGCGATGGGCTTCCCACCCTCCGGGCGCCGCCACTTCTGTTATCCAAGCGGCGACGCCGATCCCGCGTTCTTCCCATGGCTCGAAGCGATGGGAATCGAGAGTGCGACGACGTGCGAGCCCGCCTACGTGACGCGCGCGACGCCACGCCTCAATCTGCCTCGCGTCGTCGACACGATGGCGGTGACTGACGTAGAGTTCCGCGCCTGGATCACTGGTTTCGCGCGTCTGCTGCCGCGTCGACGCTACCGCCGACACTCCGACCTCGAGCTGGGTACTGAGGTCTGGACGAGGGATACGCCGCGCGATGCGAAGGTGATTCCGATTCGCGACCACGTCCGGCCGCACGGTGCCGCTACCGTCGCCACCACGATCACCGATCGCGAAGTGCCGATATCACTCGCTCCCCGGCACGACCGTCCCACCCCTCGGGTCGCTTCGGATTCGCTGGCCTTTCGGCATCGCGAACCACGCCGGGCAGATCCTCAGGGTTAGGCACGAGGCGGTTGGTTCCTTCGGTGATCGTCACCGGCCGCTCGGTGTTTTCCCGGACGGTGAAGCACGGAATCCCGAGCGCCGTGGTTTCTTCCTGCAAGCCTCCGGAATCCGTTACGACGGCGAAGGCCCCGTCGATGAGGTCCAGCATTTCGACGTAGCGGACCGGCGGCAGGACGCGAACGTCACCGAGCGTAATTCCGGCCGACTTGAGGCGTTGTGTCGTTCGAGGATGCACCGCGAAAATCACGGGCCTCGCGGTGGCGATTTCGCGCAACGCGGCGGCGATCGCCGAAAGCCGATCCGGCTCGTCCACGTTCGACGGCCGGTGAAGCGTCACGACGACCGCATCCCGTCCGACGCCGAGTGAGTCGCGGAAACCCGTTTTGCGTGCCTCCTCGAGACTGTGGCAAAGGGTGTCGATCATCACGTTGCCTACAAATGCGATCTCGTCGTCGGGCTCTCCTTCAGCCTTCAGATTGTCGATGGCGTCGCGCGACGGGGCGAGCAACAGATTCGCCAACCGATCGGTCACCAAGCGGTTGATTTCCTCGGGCATGGACCGATCGTGGCTGCGGAGTCCCGCTTCGACGTGGGCGATGCGGACAGACAGCTTGGCCGCCACGAGGGCCGCGGCAGCCGTCGAGTTCACGTCACCGTAGACGACGACCCAATCGGGAGCCTGGTGGATCAGGACCGGCTCGATACGCTCCATGATTCGCGCGGTCTGCGCCGCATGTGACAGCGAACCGACCTCGAGGTTGATCTCGGGTTCCCGGAGGCCCAAGTCACGAAAAAACGACGCCGACAGGGCGTCGTCGTAGTGTTGGCCCGTGTGAACAACGGCCTGCTGCAGCCCAGCCGCGACCCCGGCCCGGAAAACGGGCGCCACTTTGGGGAAGTTGGGGCGCGCGCCAACGACGTGCAGAAGCTTCATGCGTGAAAGTCGCGTTCCTGGAGGGACATAGGCGCCGGACCGGGCGCTCGGCTCAGAGACGATTCAACGCAATATCCCGGAACGGATGCTGCGTAACCAGGGTGCGCCCACTTTCGTATGCCGCCCGCCAGTCCCCCACGCTAAGATGCCAGTTGCCAGTCGCCCGTAACGAGCGTCTGATTTCGACATGGGAGCGCAACTCAATGAAGTGCAGGAACTTGAGACGCGAGTGACCAACGTCTTCAGCGTCGACGTGGAGGACTACTTCCACGTCGAGGCGTTCTCGGACATCGTCCCCCGCGAACGGTGGGACAGCTACCCGTTGCGGGTGGAAGACAACACCCGACGCATCCTCGACCTGCTGGACGACCAGGAGGTCGAGGCAACGTTCTTCGTTCTCGGCTGGGTCGCCGAGAAGCGTCCGGCGCTCGTACGCGAGATCGCCGATCGCGGTCACGAGATCGCCTGTCACTCATACTGGCACCGCCTGATCTATAAGCTCACGCCTCAGGAGTTCGCGGACGACACGCGGCGGGCCAAGGACGTCATCGAGCAGGCCGCCGGCCGAGCCGTGGTTGGATACCGGGCACCGAGCTATTCGATCACGCGGTCGTCGCTGTGGGCGCTCGACGTCCTCGCCGACGCCGGCTTCGAGTACGACTCGAGCATCTTCCCGATTCGCCACGACGTCTACGGCATTCCTGACGCGCCGCGCGGTCCCTTCCGCGTGGAGACCGCGTCCGGGCCGCTGCTCGAATGTCCGATCACCACGTTCCGGCTCGGCGGAAGCACCAACTTTCCCGTGGGCGGCGGCGGATATCTTCGCCTGCTTCCATTCTGGTACACGAAATACGGCTACGCGCGCGCACGTCGTCAGGAGCTTCCGCTGATCGCGTACATCCACCCGTGGGAGGTCGATCCGGACCAACCGCGACTGCCGGGTCGAGCGCGCTCACGACTCCGGCACTACACCAACCTCTCTCGCACGCACGACCGGCTCGTGGCGCTGCTGGAGCTGGGCGAGTTTTCGAGCTTTGCGAAGAGCGGCATCGGTGACGCCGCGCCAGTAGTCAACACTCTGATGAGAGACGCCCGATGACGACGAAGCAAGACAACATGCCGCAGGTCAAGCAATTCTGGAACGATGTGGCCCATCAGTTCGACGCCATCTACACCGGAAACAAGGGCCCGGTCGCCCGCGCGCTCGACAAGTGGCTTCGCAAAGACATCTATCAGCGCTTCGACTGGGTGATGCGCGAGTCGGGCGACATCAAGGGCAAGACGGTCTGCGACGTCGGATGCGGGTCGGGACGCTTCGTGACCGCGCTCGCGAAACGCGGTGCGGCGCACGTGACCGGCGTCGACATCGCGCCCGAGATGCTCAAGATCGCCCGCGAGCTCACGGCGAACGACGGTGTCGCGGACAAGTGCTCGTTCTTCAACAGCGACGTGATCGACTGGAAGACCAGCGACACGTTCGACCTGACGATCGCGATCGGGTTCTGGGACTACATCCAGGAGCCGCACTCGCGCCTCGCCAAGATCCGCAGCATCACCAAAGGCCGCTTCCTGTCGGCGTGGCCGCGGTCCGGTACGATGCGCGCCCCGATTCGCAAAGTCCGGCTGACGGCGCTCGGCTGCCCGGTCTATTTCTTCAGTCGCGACGAGGTCTACAAGTACCTCTCGGCCGCCGGGTTCCGGGTCGACTCGTGCGAGACGATCGGCCAGCTACACTGCGCGTCGGCGACGGCGATCTAGACACGTGCGCGCGGAAGTTCTGTTCTGGATCGCGGCGGGATTGGTCGCGTACACGTACGCGGGCTATCCGCTGTTGCTCGCCGCGATGCGCGCGATCTTCCGCCGGCCGGTCGAGCGCCGGCCGATCGAGCCCCCCCCGTTCGTGTCGATTCTGGTGCCGGCGTACAACGAATCGCGCGTCATCGCCGAGAAGATCCGAAATGTTCTGGCGATCGATTATCCCGCGGACAGGTACGAGCTCGTCGTCGCGTGCGACGGGCCGTCTGATGGGACGTCCGACATAGTCCGAAGCATGGCGGACGGCGCCCGCGTTCGCGCGTTCATCTTCGAGCAGAACCGCGGCAAGCTGCACGTCCTGAACGACGTCGTGCCGCGGCTGCGCGGCGAGATCGTCGCGTTCTCCGACGCGTCGAGCATGCTCGAGCCGGAAGCGATTCGGCGGCTCGTCGCCAACTTTGCCGATGAGCGCGTCGGCGCCGCGAGCGGCGTGTACCGCGTCCAGAAAAAAGACGCGGCGCAGCTCGGCCGCCAGGAAGACTTCTACTGGAAGTATGAGACTTTCCTAAAGAAGCAAGAGGCGGCGATCGGCTCCATCCTTGGCGCGCACGGGTCGCTGTACGCGATTCGCCGCGATCTGTACCCCTTCCCTCGCCCGGACACGATCAACGACGACTACGTGATTCCGCTCCGCATCGTGCAGCGCGGATTTCGCGTCGCGTACGAGCCCGGCGCGGTGGCGCACGAGGAAGCACACGAGATGGGCGGCTTCGGCCGCCGCGTGCGCATCATGGCCGGCAACGTAGAGCAGCTGCGGGAGATCGGCCCGCTCCTCTGGCCGCCGCGCCCGCTGATGTTGTTCTTCTTTCTCTCCCACAAAGCCGCGAGGCTCGTCGTTCCCGCGGCGCTCGTCGTCGCTGCCATCGCCAACCTCGCTCTTCTCGACCGCCCCGTGTACCGCGCGCTGGCTGTCCTACAGCTCGCCTTTTACGCGCTCGTAGCACTCGGGGGATTCGTGCAGTTGCGGCCGAAGATTCTTCGTTTGCCGTATTACTTCTGCATGATCAACGCGGCCGTTCTGGTCGGTGCGTATCACGTGCTTCGCGGACGTCACACGTTGCGCTGGAAGCACCAGTAACCGCTTCAGGCCGGTTCATCAGCCGGCGTCATCCGCACGAACCTTCTTGTCGTGATGCGGCTTCGTGACTGGCCAGCGAGTCGCCGGCGTGGCGCGGCCACGAACCACACGAGCAAGGAGGAGTCGCATGCGTCTTACACCACTCATCGCGGTATTCGGTTTGGCATTGATCCAAGCCGGTTGTGCCGATTCCCGGACACCGACTGATGCGCGCGCGTCGAGCGGCGTCGCCAACGCGGATCGCACGACCAACGGCCAGTCCGGAAAGGTCGTCGGCATCTTCGACGCCTGCGATCCGACCACGTTCGGTCAGAACAACGTTTCTTGCACACGCTCGGGCGGCGTCACGTTCGACCAGTTCATTGCCCAGGTTACGCAGAATCAGAAGGCAGGCGGATGGCACTTCGCGCCGGCCGAACTGACCGTCAAAGTCGGCGAGGGATTCTTCGCGCTGAATCGCGGCGGCGAGACGCACACCTTCACCGAAGTCGAGCACTTTGGCGGCGGCATCATTCCAGGCTTGAACGTGCTCTCCGGCAATCCCGTCGAGGCGGAGGAGTGCAAGAATCTCACGGGTGCCGACTTCCTCGCTCCGGGTCAGAGCAGCGACCTGGACGTCGCGGACGATGAAGGCACTGAGCTCTATCAGTGCTGCATCCATCCATGGATGCGGACGGTCGTGCACAAGAGGGGATAGCAGATTCCGCGGAATTGCGGGCCGCCGGGGGGCGCGGCCCGCACCATCGTTACGCCGGCGCGGCGCCGAGCGACGTCTCGAGCGACGACGTCATGGTCAGCGTGAGCAACACGAACAGCCCGGCGACGACGAACGGCACGCCGGCTCCGAACTGGTCCACCAGCGCGCCGGCCGCGATGGGCACGGCGACGCGAGAGATACCGCCGTACGTCTGCTGCACGCCCATTTGCAGCCCGCGTTCGTTCTTCGCCACCACGCGAGACAGCAGGGACGTCACGCACGGAAACAGGAACGCCGTTCCGAGCGGCATGAGCGTGAAGGACGTGAACAACAACGCATAGTTGTTGCTCGCCGCCGTGAGCGCCAATCCCACGCCCAAAAGGAGCAATCCGAGGCGAGCGACGCGCGCTTCCTTGAAGCGACGCACGACCGGGCCAAGGAGTAGCGTTCGGATGAGGACGCCCATGAGCCCGAAGTACATGAAGAACCATCCGACCGTTCGCTCGGTGACGCCGAATCGATTCGAAAGGATCAGCGGAAGGAGCTGCGTTGTGCCATAGAACGCGCCGATGCCGATCGCGTAGATCCAAATCAGCCGCGATGCCGGCGCGCCTGCGTCGCGCAGAACGCGAGCGAGCGCTTCGCGCCCGGCGCGGGGGCGTCTCGCGGCTGAGGCGAGGCGCGCGGCTTCGTCGCGAGACTCGGCGAGGTAACGCCATGCGAAAACGCTGATCGCGACACATAGCAGCGCCGCGGCGAGCCCCGGCGCTCGGTGACCCCACGCGATCGTCAGAAAGGAACCGAACGCCGGCCCGATGACCACACCCAGGCTCGTCGCCGCGGTCAGCCAGCCCAGGCTCTTCGCGCGATCCTCCTGGTCAGCGGAATCAGTCACGTACGCGTGGAGCACACCGACGGTTCCCCCGCCAGCACCCTGGAGAAGTCTCGCCGCGAGCAGAAGACCGACGGTATTGCTGAACGCGAACGCGACATACGCGACGACGGACAATCCGAGGCCGAGCAGGATCGCCGGCCGGCGGCCGTACCGATCGGAGAGCCGCCCCCAGCCCGGTGCGCTGATGAGCTGCCCGAGCGAGAAGCCGGCCACAATGATCCCCACCGCGAGGCCGGTCGCACCCATCTGTGTCGCGTAGTACGGAACGAGCGGCACGATCATCGACGATCCGATCGTGTCGACGAACGCGACGAACATCAGGACGACGAGCTTCCCCATGCGCGACCGCTACTCGTCGGTTGGCGGCTCGGGACCAAGCTCGCCGCTTTCCAACGATCGCTCGGCAATCGCCTTGAGCCTCGCATCCTGATGCCGGCGCAGCCCACGAATGTTGCGTCGCGCGCGGCGCGCGGCCATCGGCACGAATACACGGACGCAGTCCACGTGGTCCTGCGCCGCATCGACGCCGCCGAGGCGCGCGATCTCCCACGTGGCGCGCGAAAGCACGGCGCAGGCGAGGAAGAGGTCGATCGCCGCGTTCGCCATGCGTTCCTGGAGAAACTGTTTCTCGATGATGTTCTTGCCGTACTTCAGGACGAGCGTTTCTACGGCAAGGCTGAAGTCGTGGACGAGCTTCGAGACGGTCTCCGCCTCCTGCTCGAACGCCGGGTCGACCTTGGTGAACTCGTGGCGGGTGACTTGGCGCTTCGCTCGTCCGGCGAGGTAGCTCCCGATCGCGCCCAGAGAACGGATCGGGTCCTTGAACGCGTCGCCGAGTGCTTTCAGGCGTTCGCCGGCCTGCTGAAGTCCCATCAGCGCGATGAGCGCGCGCAGGATCTCGTTCGTGCCTTCGAAGATGAGGTTGATGCGCGAATCGCGAACCGCTTGCTCGTACGGAAACTCTTTCGAGTAGCCGATGCCGCCCGCGATCTGCAGCGCTTCGTTCGACGCGCGGAAGGCGAGCTCCGAGGCGAACACCTTGCACGCCGCGGTTTCGAGCGAGAAGTCGATCGCCCCGTGATCCACCATCCCCGCGGCGAGCATGGCGCCGGAATCGGCGGCGTAACACTCGACCGCGGCGACCGCGAATTTGCGCTGAATGATCTCGAACGATCCGATCGGCCGCCCGAACTGCTCACGCTGTTTCGCGTAGGCGAGCGCTTCGCGCATGACCCGCCGCGCGCCGCGCGCGGACGCCGTCGCGAGACCGAGACGTCCCGAGTTCAGCACCTCGAGCGCGATGCGAAATCCCTGTCCAACGTCGCCGAGTCTGTCGTCGACCGGCACGCGCACTTTGTCGAAAAAGACAGCGCGTGTGTCGGAGGCCTTGATGCCCATCTTCTCTTCGACCTTGCCGAGCGAGATCCCCGGTGCGTGGGCGTCGACGATGAACGCCGTCACGCGATCCTTTCGTTTGCCGTCGACCTCGACGCTGACTTTCGCGAATACGGTGAAGAGATCCGCGTAGCCGGCGTTGGAGATCCAGATCTTGGTGCCGCTGAGGAGGTAGTGCGTGCCGTCGTCGCTCAGCACGGCGCTCGTCTTCATCGCTTGAGCGTCGGAACCGGAGCCTGGCTCCGTCAGGCAGAATGCCGCGACCAACTCGCCCGTCGCGCAGCGCGGCAGGTAGCGCTGCTTTTGGTCGTCGGTGCCGAAAAGCACTATCCCTTTGCAACCGATCGACTGGTGTGCGCCGAAGTAGACGCAGAGCGCCGGATCAGTCGCGCCGATTTCAGCAAAGACGCGATTGTAGACTTTGGCCGACGCCCCGAACCCGCCGTGCGCCTCGGGGATACTCAGGCCCATGACGCCGAGCTCGTGCAGCCCTTGCCGCACACCGTCCGGAAACTTGCCGTCGTGATCGAACTTGGATGAATCGACGTGCTCGGCGGCGTATGCGCGAATCGAGTCGAGAATCATCCCCAGCGATTCACGCTCTTCGGCGCTGAGCTCGGGGAAGGGGAAGATCAGATCTTCGCGGATCTCGCCGAGAAAGAGCGACTTGATGAACGACGGGTTGTGGTCGGGGTCGGCGAGGTGGGGTTGTGTGTCGGTCACGGCGGAGGGTGCTGGAGCAGCGTTGGATATGTGGGAAGCTAGGAGGCAGGGTTGGACTTCGCCTATGGTCTACCGTGTTTCGTCAGAGTCGGAAGGATGCAGATCGGGTACGGCGTGGTGGACGGAGGACAACATCGGTTCGTGATCGCGGCGACGTGGTTCGCGCACGGCGTCTCACGGCCGTTACGCGGTGTCGACACGATCGGCGGGGGACGTCGGCCGGGAACAGGTCATCGGCGATTGATTGGCGTTGAGTGATTTTGGTTAGGGATCGGTCCGACCTAGGGTTTTAGGGCTCGCGGCTGCGTCAGTTAGAGCGCGCATTTCGTTCGGAGTGGGCTGGAAACCGATAGCGATCAACGAGAAAATCAATCGTGTTCGGATGCCGGAGGTCGGGTTTCGGGTCGACATTGGCGGAATCATCTGGGCGCGCGATCGGTGTCGGTCCGAAGCAGTCCGTGCCACGTTCACCGCTGCGGGTGACTCACCCGTACGGCGGTCGCGACCGAGCAGCCGGGTTCGGGGACGGCCTCGACGGAGATTGCTTGTAGCCCGACCAGGAGCGCCGACCGCTGCGGATCGTTGGCGCTGCGAGCCCGCTGTGTCGCCGTAGCCCGAAACTTGGACGGCCGCGCAACGAACTTTGTTAGGTGCACGCCGAACCGCTCACGGAGTCGATTGGCCCGGTTTCGTACAGATTCGGCAGGAAGTCGCTGCTGTCGGACATAAGGTAACACCGGGCTAGATTGCCCTTCGCCTATGCCTCGGATTGTATCATTTCTGCCGGCGGGAACTGAGATCGTCGCCGCGCTTGGCGCGGGCGATCAATTGGTTGGGCGTTCGCACGAGTGCGACTACCCCACCTCGGCGAAGGAGCTGCCCGTTGTCAGCCGGCCGGCTTTCGAGTTGGGTGGGCTGACGCAGGCCGAGATCGACAGCGTTGTCGCCGCACGAATGCGGAGCGCAGAGAGCCTGTATCTGGTGGACGAAGAGTTGCTCCGGGGGCTCGAACCGGACGTGATCCTGACGCAGGATCTCTGTCAGGTGTGCGCGCCGTCGGGGAATGAGCTGTCGCGTGCGATCACGACGCTGCCGACGAAGCCGCAGGTGTTGTATCTCACGCCGCGGACGTTGGCGGAGATCGATGAGAACATTCTCGCGGTGGGGCGGGCGATCGGGCGAGAGCGGGAGGCTTTGGCGCTAGTGGCCTCGAATCGTGCGCGGTTAGAGGCGGTGCGCGCGGCGACACGTGGTCGACCGCGACGGCGCGTCGTGTTCTTGGAGTGGACCGATCCGTTGTACTGCGCGGGGCACTGGGTGCCGGAGATGATCGAGATCGCGGGCGGGGAGGATCCGTTCGGGCGGGCGGGTGGTGATTCGGTGCGAATCGATCTGGAAGCGGTGCGGGCATTCGAACCTGAGATCGTCGTCGTAGCGCCGTGCGGGTTCGGCTTGCCGGAGGCCGAGCGTTTGGCGCGCGAACTCCCCGCTATCGGCGGGGCCGCTGTCTGCCCCGTCGATGCCAACGCGTTTTTCGCGCGCCCGGGTCCGCGTTACAGCGAGGGGGTTGGGGTGCTCGGACACCTGCTGAACCATCAACCGCCGTAGGAAATCCGCCGGTCCAGTGGCGCGTCCTTTCGGACGTTAGATCTTGGTGAGCACCTGAAGCACGTTCACACGCGATATGCGTCGCGCCGGCAGCAGGGATGCAAGAAGTGACGCGGTCACGACTGCAGCGATTGCCGCCATGAAAAGCATGGTTTGTCTGGCGTGCATTTCGAAAAGCAGTCCTTCGACCTTCGGCTCGGCCAGAAACGCAATAACAGCTCCCAGGACAGTGCCCGTCGCGGTAACGACAATCGCCTGTCTCAGGACGGTGCGCGTCACCTGCACAGAGGTTGCACCGAGAGCGATGCGAACGCCGATCTCGTGGGACCGTTGGGTCACGGCGGAACTGATTGAACCGTACAAACCCACCGTCGCAAGTACGAGTGCCAGGGCTCCGAAGAGGGTAAACATCGATGCGCCGAGGGTCCACGGCCGAACCTTGGGCTCCATGAGTGCAGACAAGGGCTGAATCGTGATATATGGCGCGGCCGGCTCGACGGTCTGAATCGCACGCCTGAGCGGCGCCATGACTGCGGCGGGATGGTCGGCGCGAACTATAATGGTGCGCGGTAGACGGTCGCTGTACTCCCGCTGAGGAATGTCGGGCAGGTAGAGCTGCGCCCTCGCCTCTTCGCGAACATTGCGCTGGCGTGTATCTTGGACGATGCCCACCACGTAGCGGCATTCGGGCGTTCCGGCGGTGAAGCACTTCCCAAGCGCGCTCTCGCCCGGCCAGTAAAGTCGCGCGAAGGTCTCGTTGATCACCGCATTCTTGCCGCCCGCGCCATAGTCGCTCGCCTCAAACCAGCGGCCAGCAAGGAGACGAAGCCCGATCGCCTTTCGGTAGCCACTGCTCGCAACGCTCGCGTACGCTGGAGGTCGAGGGGGCGTCGCGGAATCTCTTCCGGGCACGGTGATTGGACTAACCGAGATGTTCTGGAAAGGGATAGAGGTCGCAACGCCGGTCGCCCTAATTCCCGGCACGGCCCGAACTGCTTCCTCGAGGCGGCGATACTGGTCTTCGACCGCCGCTCCGTTTGACTGCGTGCGCGCCATCATCCCTGAGAAGTCGAGATTGATCGCCAGAACACCAGCCGTGTCGAAGCCCATGTCCCGAGTCCGGAGGTTCATGAGACTTCTTAGAAAGAGACTCGCGCCGACGAGGAGAACTGTAGTGAGACCGATCTGCCCCATGAGCATTACCGCCTGTCCGGCCGAGCGACGTGCCCCGGAGCGGGGGCCATCCTTCAGTGAGTCCACGAGGTCCTGCCGCCAAAGGATTCGGATCGCGGGCATCACCGCCGCAAGTCCAAGCGCGAGTGCGAGCCCCACGGTGAACAGAAACACCCGGCCGAATGAAATCGCTTGGAGCGACGCTTTTTCGGGCAGTAGTAGTGTCCCAAAGGCGCGCGTACCGGCAATGTCAATAACGGTTGCTGCTCCCGCGGCTACGACGGAGAGTCCCAACGCTTCCAAGGCGAGCACTCGGATGAGCCTGAGGCGAGATGCGCCAAGAGCACTTCGAAGGGCGAGGTCTCGCCGGCGTTGGATGGTTCGGACCAGCATGAGGCCGGCCGCGTTGATGCCCGCGATGAGGAGCACCGCGACCGCGACTCCACTCAGCCATCTCGAGATAGTTGCCTGATCGGTGGGCTTCGGCCCGAGCTCATGCAGCAAAGGGGCGAATTTAATGTGATCGGTCGAGTCGAAACTCGGCGATCCTCGCATGCCAGTTCTAAAAGCCCGAGTGGCGTCGGCCTCACCTTGGCGCTCTGTCACTCCCGGTTTTAGTCGAGCAACCATCGTAATAGCCCAGGCACCGCGTGAGGCCATGTACCCCGGCATGATGAGATCGTTCGCGGCGATCTCGCCGGGCAGCCAGACGTCAGTGCGATCGAGGTCCACGCCGACGAAGCCGCGCGGCGCAACTCCAACAATGGAATACGCGCGGCTGGCGATAAGGAGCATGCTTCCGATGACCGACGGGCTAGCGCCGTATCGGGCGCGCCAAAGATCATCGCTGATGACAGCGGCGGGGGCGGCCGATGGATTCGCGTCCAGCGGTTGCAGCAACCTCCCACGCTCCGGAATAGCGCCGACGAGATCGAAGTAGCCAGCGGTAACAAGAGATGCATTGAGCTTCGATGCAGACGCTCCGCGGCCTTCGCTGATGGTTGTGCGGTAGTATGCGGCGACACGCTCGAACGCGCTGGTGTTCTTTTCGATGTCGTGGAAAATCGGGAAGGATAGGAGATCGGTGATAACGAGACCGGGTCCGCGCAGCGTTCGATAGAAGTAGAAACGTACGACGCGAGCCGGTTCTCGGACGCCCGCCGGTGGTCGCAAGAAGAGCGTGTCGACGACACCGAACATCACGGCGTTGGCACCCAGGCCAAGGGCGAGACAGGTTGAGGCGAGGATCAGAAACCGCGGAGAGCGAGCGAGCGATCGGGCCGCGGCGCGGGCGTCGTCGAGGAGAAAGATCATGGGGTGCGACGCCGGGGGGGCAACTGAACGCAGAGGCAAAGCGCCGAAGCATCCGAGAACATTCGCGTTCCTTGCCGAGTTGTTTCCCGATTAAGATGAACGCGCTCCATCCCCTCACCCTCCCGCGACAGCCGAGATTATTGTCAACTCGTCACCGTCTTTGAGCTCGGCATCAAGGCCACCGATGAGCCTGATGTTATGTGTGTTGAGAAAGTAGGCGACATATGGGTACGGTTTCCCATCGAGATCGCGCAGCTTGTGCTTCGCTTGAGGAAATTGAGCAACAATCTCTTCGACCGCTTCTCGGACCGTGCGGGGGTTGGAATTCAGGAGGTGAGCCGTTGCTACGCCTGCAAACAGAGTGGGAAGATTCACGGTAATTGGCATTTGCGGACTCGCGTGTCACGGGTTAGCGGCACTTTGGTGCGTCGGCGCCCAAGGATCTGAGCCTTTGTTGGTCACGTTGTCGCTAACTCACAAGGTCGCGTCATGCCTGTGGCTGCATGCTCAGAAGCGGCCTCCGGCCAAACGTGATGTTGGACGGCCAACCAGGTTTCTAGCGAGAGAGTTCGCATCAGCGGTGCGACGCCCCCGCCTAGTCCAAATCGTGCATTCTCAAATGCGGCGCGAAGCGGTTCCAGTTGCACCCAGCCAGCCTGAACGACCAATGGGTCTTTGAGCAGCTTGGATAGGAGCTGGTACCGATGCGAAAGAGCCCAACACGTTCGTCCGTCGATCCAGCCCTTCGATTTTCGCATTCGAACCTCATCCGGAACTAAGCCTCGTCCGGCTTCGCGCAAAATCCATTTTGTCGTTCCGTCACGAAACGTCATGTCGCGAGGAAGCGAAAGCGAGAACTCGACAAGCGGTCGGTGGAAGAATGGATACCTTTTCTCCGTGCTTTCGGCCGAGAGGGGCAGTTCGAAGAGGTCGGGAGCGGCGTCCAATTGAAAAAGCGTTGCCGCCAAGAACCGGCTCCTGTTGGATCCGCCAACCGGAAACGCACTTGAGATTCGCTCCCTGACACCGTACTGCATTGCGAACCGGGGCTCAATCCATGCTGGCACGCTGGACGAGGCATGCGACCAGTTGCGCACAGTCCGTGGCAATAACGGAGTGATGCCGTACTTCCACAACGTTTTCCAGGCGGAACCGCGGGCGTTGCTTGCCAGACGGTGCGCCTGAGCGAACGCTTCGCGCAAACGAACTGCTCGCAACATGTCGGCTAGGAAATGTGGAGTTCCTGTGAGGTAGTAGTCGGATCCCCCACCACTCAAGACGACAGTCGCGCCGGCATTCCGCACCATCGCATCGGCGCGGCGATCTCGCGCCCAAAACGGATAATAGATGCGCGGCTCGTCTGTGAGTGGCGGTGGGACACCATCGTTCTCCCATGGGAACGAATTGGCGATCGGCACGTTCGGGATTGCGAACTGCTTCTTTAGCGATCTCAGAAACGGCAACTCGTCCGCGCCCGCCATTTCATCGACAAAACTGTAGGTTCCCGCCACGCGCTGCTCGATTTTGCCGTCACGATAGAGCCGTTCTGAGACAGCCAACACCGATGCCGAGTCCAGACCGCCCGAGAGTTCGGACCAGGCGGATTGAACTCCGTTAAGCCTCAGCCGAACAGCATCATCGAGGTGGCCGAGAAAGGCCTGGCATTGCTCTCTCGGGTGCGCGGGCACAGAACTTTGAGCCACATCCGCCGACCAGTACCGGATACGCTCGTGACGGACAGGGGACCAAATTTCGTAGCTCCCGGGCGGGACTGATCGGTAGCCGGTCCAGATTGTCGATCCGGCGTCCTTTCGGAGCCCACCGACGAGGTAGGATGCTACAAACTCCTGATTGACCTTACGCGCGGTGGCGAGAGAAGAAAGTGATGAGCTGAAGCGCACGAAGTCGGCTGCCGCCTCATAAAAGAGCCGTTTCACTCCGATCGCATCTCGGACAGCCGTCGCTTCGCTTGTCCGCTCGTCCCAAAGCACGAAAGCGAAGTCGCCCTGGAGCGTTGGAATCAGAGCTCGACCAATGGCTAGGTAGCCCGCCACCACAAGCTCCAGATCCGTCTGGGCATTATCGGCGATGCCGGACCCACGTGCAACACTCGATCGATTGTCGAGTCGAACATCTCCGACGGCGGAGATATGGTCCCTCGTCACAATTAGGGACCTGCGTGAATTCCGACCGGCTCCACAAACAGCCGCGAATCTACCATGTGAGTGACGCGCGGCCGACGCCGATTCATCACGGAGGCGTGCAAGATCTGTTAGATGGACCTCATCAGGCCGGGACTCACCCAACCAACAGCCGCAAGCGAATTGCGTCACGCGGGTAGCTCTGGAAATGGCGCGAGCAAACGAATTTCCTCAGCATTGCCGTTGAGAGGCTCACCGAACAGCTCGACCCACGCATGGGCGGTGAACGGCAGCGCTTGAGCACCAAGTTTTAACTCCGCGGGCAAACCCATCCGCCGTAGAATCAGAAATAGTGTTAGAGATTGCTCTAGGCAGCGCGCTCGCCCAGGGAAGAGCGCCGCGACGCGCTCGATGCAGGAAGCAACCGCTCGGCCGTTTTCCAATGATTGGCTGGTATTTGTCGCACGCGTCGCCGCGAGGTGCCGCGCCACGAAAACGGTCCGTCTAAGACCGAAGAGCCTCAGATGAATCCGACATGCCGCCAGAGCGAGAAGGCATCGGAGCCGCAAAATAGGAGGCATCACTCGAGCGACTAATTGACTGGACGGACGAGGCCTCGCCTAAGCATATCCGACAAAAACGCTGCTAAGTCCGCGCGCGCAGTCGGCTCTGCCACCTGATAATTCGCGATAATCGCATTAACGATCGCTTCGAACTGGTAGCCAGATGAAAGCATCTTCCACGAGAAGGCGGCGATTTCGTTTAGTCCGAAGTATTCGCCATTTGTGTAGTCGAGAAGAACGCCGCGATCGCCTTGATAGGCCGCCAGTATGGACGGATCAACCTCCAAGGCAAGCAGGCCATCAACCGACGGCCCCAGTCGACTAGGATCGCGTGGATGTGTTTCTTCGTCCCTCATCATTACTGTTTCCTCGATTTATAGCGGTAGACGATAGCGGTGTCGTCTTCGGGCTTTCGATCTCACATGTATGGCGCTCGAGCGGGTCTAGCTGCCAAAGCGCCTCCGAGCCACACTTCGTTGGCGAAGAAATCCATCAGGTCCTGGCTCTTTGATCGGAATCGATCGAAGTCATCGCCGCGACGAACCGCGGCTTCACGAGCTTCCGGCCCTCCGTAACGGCCTACGGCTTCAATGAAGGCCTCAAGTGTTCGTGCGCCGAACCAGGCCGACTTGAGGGTGCTAACGACGGCGCGAGCCTCCGATTCCCCGATCTCACCATCGAATTGCATTGCGGCGAGGCAGTTACGTACGTGAATAAGTGGCTCGCTGAGTGCCTCATACGGCGCCGCAGGCAGATGGAGTAGCGCCACCTCATCATCCTGAAAATCATCCGTCGCCAAAAAGTGCTCGAACACGCGACCGAATCCGCGCATGCCCAGGTCACGCATCTCGTAGGCTCGAATCGCACCCATGGAGCTCAGGCCCCACACCTCCCATCCTGCACGAAGAGCTCGTCGAATCTCAGCATGTCCAACGGCGATCGTCTCGTTGAACCGTCCGTCGACTATTACGATTATCCCCGGCACATTTTCCAATAATGAATCGATGTCCCCGCGACGGACCGGCGGGAAAACCTCGAAGCCGGCACGGCCCAGCAGCTCGGAATCGGCGATCGGGCCCAGCGTTGGACCGACAAACGCTATGTTATGAGGTTCTCTCATAGATATACTGATAGAGGCGCGGACCGACGCGTGGCATGTCTCGCTCGAAGTATTCAAGGCGCGGGACAACCACGCGAACGACGTGAAGATCCTTCGTTGGCGGAGCGAGCGCGACGCGGCAGACTTGCGTTATGCCCGCCTCGAGCAACAACGCTATGATCCCGTTTAAGGCGTCCTGTATGGAGTGTGGCTCAGCCAGAGGCGCGCGAACTTCTTCGTACCGAACACGCGTCTCGTTACTCGAGAGCGAATGAAAGCGCTTCGCGGCTAATGCTGCCCGATCGCCGCGATCGTCGAATCGTTCGGCGCGCTTGGCTAGGTCATCCCGCCCACCATGAATTACAGTCAGGCGACTCTGTGCTGCTTCTGTTATCGCCCGCATCAGAGCAATCTCTGGCAATAGGTGGCATCCAGTCCCGCCCGTCAAAGACAGGAGCCCGGTTGAAGCTGGGTCCCAGATGTCAGTCTCGAACACGGGGATGCCAAAGCAGTTTGGCAACGCGCGAATACAAATCGCGCATCCCGCCTCCTTGAATTGGTCAAGGGAGTGAAGAGCAAACGGGGGTAGCGATTCGGGAATCACGAGCCGCGAACTGTCTCGTACATGGTGAAATGAGATGACGTCACGCTCAATGACCTCGAGCAAGCCGTGCAGTGTCGCCTCAGTGACCGTATTTCCTGATGCGAGGCCGTTCGTGCTGCAACCGAATATCCGCTGACCGCTGGAGGGGATGAACGGCGAGAACACCAATTCAGCCGGCAGAATGGTGTTGCGTCGCTCAGTGATCTCCTCAGCAACGACGCACTCCATCTCGACTCTGGGGTCCACCCCCTTTCGGGGCATCGGACAGAGTTCGGCAATGGCCTCGGGTCTCCTACGCGCATCGAGTATTTCGCGCCAATCGACTTTCTCAACTTCAACTCCGGCGGCTCCGGGCTCCGCCATGGCGAACTCGATGGCCTCCATGTATGCGCCTACTTGGGCCTCGATCGGCCGGGTGCCCTTCCCGGCATTCACGCAGAGAGAGCCGTCGATAGCGTTCGGTCGAACGCTAGCGAACACGGGAATCCCAATCCTATCAAGGCGGGTCGTGTCGGTCACCCGGCTTACCCCGAGACTCCGGGCAGTCACCCTCGCGAGTTCAAGAGTGACTTCGGGCGGAACCGTGCGGATGCCCGACTTCAGTGTGAGCATCTTACTCAGCTTGGATGCCGTTGATGGTGCTGTGCGGAGAGCAGTCGGCTCGGGTGGCGGTTCCGCGTTCATTGCTCCTAACTCAACTCCGGCGCAAAATACATTGAGCGGGAGTTAGAACCGTCGATCAATCCCAACCCGACGGCAGGCCGCCCAAAACTTCAGTGTATTGACCGCCGCCTCCTCCGAGTGTGGTGGCGACGGCGTCGCCCAGATCCACAATCTGCGGAGCTTGGTACACCTTCTTTTCGAGGGGTGGAACCTCTCGCAGCTCTTGTTGATCCATCACTGCCTCCTTGCAAGGGAAATCGGTGGTGTCACTTTCGAACCTTCGCAAAATACATCTAGGTCAAAACTTCAACGCGAATACCGGCACCCGAACCAAGTCCGGAAGACTGTAACACACCGATAGGAGAACCGTCAATTACTAAGACTCACTGGTTATCATTTTACTTTTTCATATTCAGACTGTAGTCTGCACTAAATAATTAGACCCCTCTAATAAACTAGTGATTGCGGCATGAGTGATCGGTCTCAAACCGGAATTCTGGTTTGGGCTAGTCCACCGCGGAGACTCCGGTGCGACAGGCTGACGCGCTCAGGCTTGGCGTTGAGCCCTGTCGGTTCACCCTTCTGATCCGCTGGACTTGGTTCGACCGGACGTCGAGATCTGCACATGATTTCGGCGACGTGAGCATTAGCTAAGCCAGGCATTCGACACCACCGCCGAGGACTTGCAAGAGAAAAAAGGGCGGAAGGCCCGTCATGCGAACACCTATTTTTGCGCGTCCTGGACCTCGCTATGTAGCGGCAGTCGAACTCCTCGACGATCTGATTAAGACTGTAGCCATAAGACCTAGACCCGATCGACGGTGGGAGTCTGCCCCATGAGGCATTTGGCAGGTCAGAGGCTGTCCCACGGCGCAAGGCCAGCGAAGACAAAACGCCCGAGCGCGGCAATCCGCGCTCGGGCGTTTTGAGACCTAGAGTCGCCCTACTTGTTCTTGATCTGGAACAGGTTCGAGATGGTGCTGCCCGTCGCGACAAACGTTCCACCGATGCTTCCCGTCGCGGTCAGCGTGTACCCACCGGCCTTCGAGTACGCGTAGTCGAACTTCGCGACGCCGCCGTCCGTAATAGCGGTTATAAACGGCACCGGGTTCCAGCCGTTATGGCCATCCGGAAGGACCAATGTCGTCGGATCGCCGTTGTTTCCCGCAATAGTCAGCGTCACGACAACGGGCGCCCCCGTTCCGCCTGCCGTCACTTCTACATGCACAGGGGTGTAGACGTTCGTGTTCCCTGGCTGCTGACTGAAGGTGAGACTAGTGCCCGAGTTGGAGAAGTTTTTCACCTTGAACGGGCTCCAGCCATCCGGAAGACCGCCGATAAACTCATCTCGTGACTGGGCGATCGCGACCTTAGGCGTGATGAGGTCGACGAGACGCTGGATCACGGGATTGGCCCGGGCAGCATTCGCGTACATGTGTCCAGTGCAGAAGCTGGCGTTATGTGTGAGCAGGACCTCGCTGTCGTTGTGCTGCAGCAGGTTTGCGGTCGTGAGACCTGCGTCGACAGCGGAAGCGCAGACGGCTACGGCGAGGCCGGCGACACTGACTGTGGTTGGCAACCGTCCTAGCTCAAACCCAGTTTGCCGGACATCCGTGCTCACCGGAATACCGTCGCCGTAAAGCGGATACCCGTAGACCAAGTACCGGTCGGTGGCGCCACCCGGGCCGTTGTTCCACGTGCCTTCGATGCCCCAGAGAGGCGCCGCGCCACCCTGATATGGGTCGATCGGAGCCGTTTCGTCTCGTGCCGCTTTGTACGCGAACGCCGGAACCGTGGACCCGCCTTGGCGGATTTCGAAAATGCCGCCGGCAAGCGCGGCGGACGCGTCGAAATTGGTGGGCTGCGTGTTCCGGAGGTCGGTGCAGGCGATGACGCCTGTAACCAACGGGCCACCATCGCTGCCGGCTTTCTGAGCACTCGTGAGTCGCGCCGCGGCGACGCGGGTGAGGATGTCCAAGCCTTTGGACGTGGCCCCGGTTTGATCGCCGGCTTTGAAGGCCCTCTGCATGTCGCTGATCAAGGAAAACGCCGGGTCTCTCCGCGCGGAGAAGAAAGCAGCGGCGGCGTCATTGATCGACTTAAAGCCCGAGTCACAGACAGGCCATGCTGCGATAAGCTGCCGTGATGCCTCGCTCGGTGAGAGCTGGCGTGGTGAAGTGGTATCCCGCTCGGCGCACGCGGCCAAAGCTAGGGACGCTGCAACGGAGGCCGTTGCGACGGTTAACCGACGCATGTCTTCCTCTGTGGTAAGGGAGCTTGGAGAGTGGAGGGACGATCTATTAGAAAGCGCTCTGTAGCGCGGGTACACCACTTATTGCCGTTGCCCGGCCACAACTGCGGCAAACTCATAAAATCGGTAAGTCGCTTTGAGGAAAGGAGATAGGTCTCAAAACCGCGATACTTACCGATCGCTTTTGTGTCTACCGGCGACCAAAACGCTATAACCGAGGCAATCTTGGTACCGAGCGAACGGCTAGTATCGCTCTCAAAACGACGTTAGGGAAGTAGGAGTTCCAGGACGGGAGATCGCCGGCCTAACGCTACCCGCCCGAGCCAGTGGATCCGACCAACGCTTTGTATTGCGGGTCGTCGCGGATTGGGTCCCACCACCACGAGTCGTCTTCCTTCGCGAAGGCTTGCTGCGGCGGGTTGTTCGCGAAGAAGCGTGAAAGCAACCGGATCGCGTCACTCTTATCTCCCACCTGCGCCCGGAAGTACGCCTCGTAGAGCAGGAGCGAGGACGACGGATCGAGCCGCGAATCGCCACGAGACTTAACGGCAACAGCTCGGGCGCTGTCTGGAGACACGCCGGCACGTAATAGTGCGAGCGACACGATCATGCCGCCCTTGAGTTGGCTGTAGGTCTTTGCGCTCGCTGGCACGCGATCGATGAACTCTTTGTAGGCTGCCCAAACCGAGTCGGCGCTGATCTTCTGTCCAGGCAATTGATAGAGCCACAGGCGACATTCGCTGAAGCGGAAGCTTGCCGGGAAGCGCTGCCGGCCAAAGCCGCACCATTTCTCTGACTCGGTGCGATTGCCCATGTACAGCGAGTTTTGGAAAAGCCGCCAAATAGTGCGGTCGGCGTCCTTCAGGTAAGGGTCAGATTCGTACGCCCTTTGCGCAGCCAATTTTGCGTCGGAAAACTTGTTTTTTGAGTTGAGGACATAGCTCAAGGCATTCCACGCCGATGCCTGTAGCGGACTCGCGGTCGTGGAGGCGCGCAAATCCGCCTCGGCTTGATCGAGAAGCTTTCGCGAATTGGTCGGGTCTGGGGTCTGGTTGAAACCCCACCGGAAATAGTTGATATCGCCGCGCAACTCGAGCGCCTGGGGATCGGTCGGCGAGATCTGGAGCGCCTTATCAGCATCCTTCGACCCTTGCTCGAGCCACTTGGGAATTTGTTGCTGTTCGGCGTTCGCGAACGACCCGAGTCGCTTCACGGAATTCATCCCTCTAAGGACAAGAGGCGCCGCCCATTTCTTATCCATCTCCGCGATTCGAGTAAGCTCCGCATCAGCCGATGCGAGCGCCTCTAGAGCCGGCTGCGCTCCGCCGGACCTGGCGACGCTGTCCACTCCGGAAATCGCCTGTTTCACTTGCTGAAGGGCTTCCCACGCCTGTGCGTTCGACGTACCCGGCCGCGCGGTCACGTTGTCGACTTCGTTGCCGAGCTGTTTCCGTAGTGCGAGCGCTACCTCTTTCGCGAGCGTGTCCTGCAGCGCGAACAAGTCCGATCTCGACTTCTCGAACGTTTTCGAGGCGAGCTGACTGCCGTCCTGCGCATCCACGAGCTGGACTTTGACTCGCAGTTTGTCGCCAGACTGCGCGACGCTACCACTCACGATGGTGCCGACCTTGAGCGCCTTCTGAATGCTGTCCGGCGCCACGTTCTTGCCTTTGAACGGCGCGACGCCGTTTCGAGAGATGATCTTGAGTTGTTTTACCGTTCCGAGCTCATCGATCAGCGACTCGGTAAGCCCATCGGCCAAAGCCCTGAGCGAACCGTTCGACTGATCATCGAAATACGTAACCGCGATGTGGTTCGGATCAGAATCGGTCCCAATCCGGCTCTTCTGCGCGCCTTTGCCAAGGAAATGCACGCCCGCCCACGCGCCCACCGCCAACACCGGCACCGCGACCGCCGCGGCGATGATCATCGTCCGCTTCTGCTTCTGCTGCTGCGCCCGGCGCTTCTGCGTCGTGCGCGGCCGCCGGCTCTGCGACACACGCGCCGACCGGGAGCCGGTCGTCGTCGCGATCTTCCGCAGATCTTCCGCCATTTCTCCGGCGGTGGCGTATCGATCCGCCGGCAGCTTCGCCATCGCCTGCGCGACGATGTCCTCGACTTCCTCCGGAATCGTCCCACGCACGATCCCGAGCGACGGCGCTTCGTCGAGCTGGTGCCGGGCGATGATCGCCTGCGCGGTCGGACCTGTAAACGGCGGTTGGCCGGCGAGCATCTCGTACAGCACGCAGCCGAGACTATAGATGTCGCTCCGTCCGTCGAGCGACGGATCGGCCATCGCCTGCTCGGGACTCATGTACGTCGGCGTGCCGAGCGTGACGCCTGTGCTCGTCAGCTTCGCGCCGCCACCATCCGTGATCGCGCGGGCGATGCCGAAGTCGGCGACGAGCGCTTCGCCATTCTGAAGGAGAATGTTCTCCGGCTTGATGTCGCGGTGAACGATTCCCTGCTGGTGCGCGAAGTCGAGCGCCATCGCGACCTGATGGGCGATGCGAATCGCGTCCTGTACCGGGAGTTGCTTCTCGCGCTCGAGCCGCTTGTGGATCGTCTCGCCCGCGATGAAGGGCATCACATAGTACAGTTGCCCTTCATGCTCGCCGTAGTCGTCGATCGGCAGGATGTACGGATGGGAGAGCCGGGAGACAACGTCGATCTCACGCTTGAAGCGTTCCGGCCCCATGGCGAACGCCAGGTCGCCGAGAAGGACTTTGATGGCGACTTCGCGGTTCAACTTCATGTCAGTCGCGAGAAAGACCGTGGCCATCCCACCGCGCCCGATTTCACGCTCGAGCCGGTATCGGCCTCCACCCAGCACCGTCATCGGTTGCAGGGGACGCAACTGCACGTGGGTCATCGGCTTCTCACTGCTCTGCAAGGGGCCATCATAGCATCACGTTGCGCGCTCTTGCCGTAGCACGAGACGAAGAGCGTGCGCCGATCGTTGCGGGGGCGGGGGCCCGGACGACGATCGAGGACAGAATTCTCCGCTTGGTAATTCACTAAAATGCCGCTCAACGTCAAGGGTTCCATTGGCCGTTGGTCGCGCACCGCCCGGCCGGGCGGGTAGGTTCCACGCCATGCCAGACGTACCTCTTCGCTCGAACCTCGAGCTGGACGACGCGACGATGCGGCACATGGCGCGTCGCGTCGCGGATCTCGTCGTCGATCATCTGGGCTCACTGCGCGACCAGCCAGCCCAACAGTCTCTTTCGCGACACGACACCGAATCCCTCATCGCCGGTCCTCCATCTATGGACGGACGCGACTTCGAGAATTTGATCGCGTTCCTCCAGGAGCGTGTCTTTCCGTATCACGCCCGCGAGCCGCACCCGCATTTCATGGGGTATATCCCCAGCTCACCGACCTTCCCCGCTGTCGTCGGCGACTGGTTGGCCGCCGGCTACAACTTCTTCGCCGGCGTATGGAGCGTCGCGTCCGGCCCCAATCAGATCGAGCTCACCGTGCTCGACTGGTTTCGTTCCTGGCTCGGCATGCCGGCCGGCACTGGCGGCCTTCTCACGTCCGGCGGCTCCACGGCGACGCTTACCGGCGTCGTCGCGGCGCGGCATGCCGCCGATCCCGCCGGCGAAAACACGCACCAGCTCACCCTCTATACCTCGGAGCAAGCGCACTCGTCAGTGCAGCGCGCGGCATGGATCGCGGGAATCCCGCGGATCAACGTTCGCTCCGTAGCCACCGACGACAGCTACCGACTTCGCGACGAGCTGCTACGGACCGCGATCTCCGACGACCGGGCTGCCGGTTTCATTCCCTTCCTCGTTGTCGCGAGCGCCGGGACGACGAACACGGGCGCGGTGGATCCACTCAACGCGATCGCCGATATTTGCGCCGGCGAGCGACTGTGGATGCACGTCGATGCTGCCTACGCCGGCTTCGCCGCCTTGACTCCGCACGGCGCGGCTGCGCTCGACGGGCTCGGCCGCGCCGACTCGGTGACGCTCGATCCGCACAAATGGCTGTTCGTGCCCTTCGAGTGCGGTTGTCTGCTGGCGCGCGAGCCGCGGAAGCTCGAGGAAGCGTTCAGCGTTCACCCGGAGTATCTCACCGACGTTCGCGCGCGCGACCAGGACGTGAACTTCGCCGACCACGGCGAGCAGCTGACGCGCTCGTCGCACGCGTTGAAAATCTGGCTCTCGCTGCAGTACTTCGGCGTCTCACAGATTCGCGAGGCGATCGCCCGCGGGATTCACCGAGCCGAATACGCGGAACGGCTGTTCGCCGCGCATCGCGATTTCGAGATTCTCTCGCCGGCGCAATTCGGGGTCGTCTGCTTCCGCGCGCACCCACCCGGCGTCGACGATGCGGCGGAGCTCGATGAACTCAATGAGCGCATCAACACCCGCGTCAACGCGACCGGCCGCTTCCTCATCTCCTCCACGAAGCTCCGCGGCAGATTCTCGCTCCGCCTTTGCACTCAGGTTCACCGCATGACCGACGCGGACATCGACGAGGTGTACGAGGCGATCGTCGAAGCACTGCGCCGGGAAACCTGACACGGGGTTCACCTTCGTAACGCCGTCTCCGTGCCTTTCCGCGACGTCCGTGCAGTTCTTCCGTGTCTAATGCAGTTGACGGACCCTAAGTGTTCTGGCAGGCAGGCCGGCTACTCGAACGGTCAAGCGCAAAGCGTCGGACACGGATTACGCGGAACGGCACGGAGACAACGTGACGAGTCGGAGGATGCTTACAACGGTCTGTGTCATGGGATAGACTAGACGCTCTCGCAAAAAACCCGATTACCGATCAGTTCATGCGTCTCCACAAACTCGAATCCAACGCCGGCGGTAAGGCCGCTGCGAAACGCTCGGCGACTCGTCCGTCCCCGAAGCCCGCTCGTCAGACGCCAACGCGCCGCGTGACATTCGGCGTTCTCGTCGGCAATCGCGGCTTCTTCCCCGGCCATCTCGCCCGCACGGGTCGCGACGAGATTCTGCGCGCGCTTGCCGAGGAGGGATACGACGCAGTCATCCTCGGCGCCGACGACACCAATTACGGGGCCGTCGAGAGCCGCGACGAGGCCAAGGCGTGTGCCGCGCTGTTCCGCTCGAATCGCGACAACATCGACGGCATCATCGTCACACTGCCGAACTTCGGCGACGAGCGCGGCGTGGCCGAGACACTGCGGCTCGCGAGACTCGACGTGCCGGTGCTCGTCCACGCGACCGCCGACGATCCCGCGAAGATGGGCATCGATTTCCGGCGCGACGCGTTCTGCGGCAAGATGTCCGTCTGCAACGTGCTGTCGCAATACGGCATTCCCTACACGCTTACCTCAGAACACACACAACGTCCCGATAGCAAATCATTTCGCGCCGACCTGCGCTCCTTCGCCGCGGTCTGTCGTGTCTCGCGCGGGCTGCGCTCGGCACGCATCGGTGCGATCGGCGCGCGGCCCGGTGCGTTCAAGACGGTGCGGTACAGCGAGAAAATCCTCGAGGCGAGCGGCATCGCCGTCGAGCCGGTGGATCTCTTCGACATCATGGGGCGCGTCCAAAAGCTCGCCGACAGCGACAAGGACGTGCGTGGGAAGCTCGACGAGATCAAGGCCTACGTCTCGACCGACGGCATCCCGAATGACGCGCTCGTCAAGATGGCGAAGCTGGGTCTCGTGATCGACCGGTGGATGCGCGAGGTGGACGTGACCGTCAGCGCCGTGCAGTGCTGGACGGCGATGGAGGAATTCTTCGGCGTCGTGCCCTGCACGCTCATGAGCATCATGAGCAACGCCAACATGCCGAGCGCGTGCGAGGTCGATGTGTGCGGGACGATCAGCATGTACGCGCTCACGCTGGCGTCGGAGACGCCGAGCGCGCTGCTGGACTGGAACAACAACTACGGCGACGATCCGGACAAGGCGGTCTGCTTCCACTGCAGCAACCTGCCGAAGGCGTTTTTCGACGACGCCGAGATGGACTACCAGGCGATCATCGCCGGGACGGTCGGTCGCGAGAACACCTACGGCACCATCGTGGGAAAAGTGAAGGCGGGACCGATGACCTTCGCGCGTTTCTCGACCGACGACCGCACGGGACGGATTCGTGGCTACGTCGGACAGGGCGAATTCACGAAGGACCCGCTGAAGACGTTCGGCGGCGCGGGCGTCGTCCGGATTCCGCAGCTCCAATCGATGCTCCGCCACATCTGCGAACGTGGCTTCGAGCATCACGTCGCCGGCACGTTCTCGCACGTCGCCGATCCGATTTACGAAGCCGTCACGAAGTACATGAAATGGGACGTCTACCGCCATGCCGACGCCAAATAGGGTGAGGACGGCGTCGCGATGAGCGACGTCGTCGCCGGAGTCGACTTCGGCACGCAGAGCGTTCGCGTCTCGATCGTGGACAGCGAGCGCGGGCCGATCGGCGCCGGCGTCGCGGAGTATCCGGTCAAACGCGACAAACGCGACCCCGATTTCGCGACGCAGTCGCACGCCTCGCACATGAACGCGTTGGTCGAAGCCACGCGCGCGGCGCTGAAGGACGCGAGCGTCGCCGGTGACGCGATCCGCGCCATCGCCCTCGACACCACCGGATCCACCGTCATCCCCGTCGACGATCGTCTCGAGCCGCTCGACGACTACTACCTCTGGTGCGATCACCGCGCGAAGGACGAAGCGGAGGAGATCACGGCCGCGGCGCACAGGAGCGGCCTGCCGGCGATCGAGTGGTGCGGCGGCGTTTATTCGTCGGAATGGGGCTTCGCCAAGCTGCTCCACTGGTTGCGCCACAATCCCGACAAGCGCGCGCGCTTCGCGACGGCGCTCGAGCACTGTGACATGGTCGCCGCGACGCTGAGCGGTGCCGGCGAGCCGTCGCGCGTCTCGCGAAGCGTGTGCGCGATGGGCCACAAGTGGCTCTGGAGCGAACAGCTCGGCGGGCTTCCGTCAGAGGAGTTTCTCACACAGGTCGATCCACTCTTCGCCGGAGTGCGAGCGAAGCTCGGCGGCGGGTACCGCACGTCGAATCACGTCGCCGGACAGCTCACCGCCGAGTGGGCCGAGCGTCTTGGGCTTGCTCCCGGCATCCCGATCCCGGTCGGCGCGTTCGACGCGCACTGGGACGCGATCGGCGCGGGAGTGACCGAGGGCGCCGTCGTGAATGTCATCGGGACGTCGACGTGCATGATCGCGATCTCGAAGAACGCCGACTGCGTACCCGGCGTCTGTGGCGTCGTGCCCGGCTCGGTGCATCCCGAGTTCGTCGGCGTCGAAGCAGGGCTGTCGGCCGTCGGGGACATCTTCGAGGCGATTGCGTCGCGCGCGAACAGCTCGGCGCAGGCGCTGTCGTTGCGCGCGGCAGGTCATCGGGCCGGACAGACGGGACTTCTGCGCATGGCGTGGGACAACGGCGACCGCACGGTACTCGTCAATCCGAGTCTCGGCGGAGTAACGCTCGGCTGGAATCTGAGCCACACGGCCGAGGACGAGCTGTTCGCCGCGATCGAGGGAACGGCGATGCACACGCGGATCATCATGGAACGGATGCGCGAGCACGGCGTTCCGATCGAGCGCGTGATCCATGGCGGCGGCATTCCCCAGAAGAACGACCTGCTGAACCAGGTCTACGCGAACGTGCTGAACATGCCGGTGCTCGTTCCGGAGAGGTCGATCACGAGTCTCGGATCGGCGATCTTCGCGTTTCTGGCCGCGGGCACGTTCGCGACGATCGAAGAGGCGCAGCGGGCGCTCTGCCCGTCGTACCGAGTCATCGAGCCGCGTCCCGAAGAAGCCGCGACGTACGAGCTGCTCTATCCTCTGTTCCGCGACCTCTACTTCAGCCTCGGTCAGCGAGACTCGTCGCCGGTTTCGATCGGGAACGTCCTACCCGCTCTGCGAAAGATCGCGGCGGACGCGCGGGCTACTCTCGCTTAGGCAAAGCGACAACAGCGCTTATTGAACCACAGAGAACACAGAGAACACAGAGAAAGACCGAGTCCATGTTTCATTTGCCATGAGCCGGGACGACCCGTGCTTCGGCAACGGCCGCTTGGAGGCTTCTATGCAAAGCCGTTCTCCGTGTTCTCTGTGTTCTCTGTGGTTCAAAGCTTTTCTTCCGTTGTAACGATCCCGGAGCCGGCCAAGCCGCCGATCACTGAACGACGAGATCGCCGCGGAGGCGAATGTCTTTCGACGACGCGCCGACGAGTACTCTGAACGTGCCCGGTTCCACGATCCAGCGCATTCCCGCGTCGAGCATACGCAATTGATCGCGGCCAACCGTAAAGCTCAGCTCGCGCTCTTCGCCCGGCGCGAGGTGCACGCGCTGGAAGCCCTCGAGTTGAATGACGGGCCGCGCCACGCTGGCGACCAAGTCGCGGATGTACAGCTGCGGGACCTCGTCACCCGGCCGATGCCCGGTGTTGCGCAATTTGAATCGAACCGTCGCCTGTCCAGTCGGCGACATGACATCGGGCGTGATCGACAGACCCGAGTACTCGAACGACGTGTAGCTCAGGCCATGGCCAAAGGGAAAGAGCGCCTGTCCGGTGAGATCGAGGTAGTCGTCGCCGCGGCCAGTTGGCTTGTGGTTGTAGACGAGCGGTAACTGTCCCTCAGACACGGGGAACGTGATTGGCAGGCGGCCCCCGGGGTTGTAATCACCCCACAACACGTCGGCGACGGCGGTTCCGCCTTCCTGCCCAGGGTACCAGACGTCGAGCACGGAGTTGACCCGCGGCAACCAGGGCATGGTGATCGCGCTGCCTCCAACCAGTACAACGACCACCGGCTTTCCCGTCGCCGCAACGCGCTCGATCAGCTCTTCCTGGTGGCCGGGAAGCCCGAGCTTGGCCCGATCGCGAAACTCGCCCTCTTCGATGCCGGCGACGACAATCGCCGCATCACTCGCGCGTGTTGCCGCCACCGCGCTGTCGATGGAGGCGCGCCACGTGTTATCGACGCCCGCATCCCAGACCAGTTTCACGCGCGCGTTCCCCGCGCTCTCGTAGAACTCGATGCGGAGTTGATGCATCGAGCCGGCCGCGAGATCGACGGTCGCCAGGTTGGCACCATAGCCACGCTTCGCCCAGTCGTCGACCACGAGCTTTCCATCGAGGTACAGGCGATACCCGTCGTTGCCTTCCACGCCAAGTCGATGAACACCGGTTGCGGGCGCGGTGATCGTGCCCGTCCAGCGCACGGAGTACCAGTCGAAAGGAATGCCGCGCCCCGGCGAGTTGAGCGTCCACCCGAAGTCCACTCGCTGGTCCACGCGAACGAGACGGGGCGATCCGCTGAGCGTGGGATTGTCGAAGTACTCGGCACGCAGACCGCGCACGGTTCGTCCGCTGTCCGCTGTGGAGAGCTGGGCGCCCGGAACGGCGACGTGTTCCGTCGCGAATCGCCCCGGTCCCGGCGCAAAGCGAACGCGCCCGGCACCGATCTTGGCGCGAATGCCATCGAGAATGCTGGATGGCTTCGCGACGGACGCGCTGTATCCGCCGAGTCGGGCCTCCGAGGCATCGGTCCCTATCACGGCGACGGAACCGATATCCTTCGCGAGCGGCAGGAAGCCGCCGCGATTCTGCAGCAGTACGATCGACGACCGCGCCGCGTCTGCCGCGAGCGCACGATGTCCTGCATTCGTCGCCCAATACGACGCGCTGTCCGCGTTGACGAACGGATGCTCGAACAACCCAAGCTCGAACTTCGCGCGTAAGACTCTGCTCACCGCGGCGTCGATCACCGAGTCGTTCACGAGGCCCGCCTGCAGTGCGTCGAGGTAAGGACGGTGCTGGTCGTACGTGGACTGGAAGACCACGTCGAGCCCACTCTCGAACGCGTGTTTCGCGGCGGCGGCGGTACTCGGTTCGGTGTGGTGCAACACGGTCGCCCCACCCGTCGCCGCCGCATCAGAGATCACGAAACCCTGAAAGCCCCATTGGTCGCGCAGCACATCGGTGATCAACTGATGATTCTGAGTCGCCGGGAGGCCGCCGACGGAGTTGTACGCGGTCATCACCGATCGAGCACCGGCCCCAATCGCGGCGCGGAACGGCGGATAGAAGACTTCCTCGAGCAAGCGATCGCTGAATTGAATCGGGTAGCTGTCCCGCCCACCGTCGCCGACGTTGGCGACGAAGTGCTTGGGCGTCGTGATCACCCCGGCTCGCTCGAACGGGCCGACATACGCGACGGCCATCGCCGAGCTCAAAACGGGATCTTCACCGTAGGTCTCTTCCACTCGTCCCCAGCGGACGTCATTGGCGATGTTGATCACGGGAGAGAGGACCTGCCGGATGCCGCGGCTCCTCGTCTCGTGCGCGATCGACGTCGCGACGCGTCCCATCAGCGCGGTGTCGAACGTCGCCGCGAGTCCGATCGCTTGCGGGAACATCGTCCCGCCGGTCCTGCGCAGTCCGTGCACCGCTTCCTCGAACGGGATGATCGGAATGCCGAGGCGCGTGGCGGCGAAGAAGCGCTGGAGGGTGTTCACATGCTCGGCGTCCGCCGACGCCGCGTTCATCACGTCCTTCGGTTCCGGAACCTGGAGTCCGAAGACACCGCGCGAGTAGTCGCTTCCGTCCAGATCTCCCGGGGTCATGTACAACTGCCAGAACTTGTCCTCGAGCGTCATGCGACTCAGCAAGTCGCGCACGCGCTCGTCGACTGGTCGCGACGGATCGCGATAAGGCGCGTTGGTCGTCGGGGCGCGCCGCAAGCTGTCGATGGCGAGCAAACCCGCGAGTACCGAGCGGGGCGCGACGAACGCCGATCCGTGCCGAATGCCGCGCGGAGCGTCGAGCGAATCGGTCACTCGCTCCCAGTGCGCGAAGTCGCGCGTGCGCACCGCGCCATAGCGGCCGCGCGTGTACCGGTCGTAATAGACGCGCCACCAGTCGCCGGTGCGAAGGATCGACGGCCCCTCCGTGTCCTCGTCGGTGAACGGCGCCGACGCCGGACCATATGGTCCCGTCGCATGCTTGCTCGACGCGACGCGCAGGCTGCGCACCGGTTTGGGATAGAACGTCTCGTCCTTCATCACGAGATAGTACGTGTCGCCGCTCTTCTTGATCGTCCCGTCGATCGCGCTGAAACCGCCGTCGTAGAGGAGCCGCGTCGGGGAGAACGTTTCGAAGTCCCGAGTCGTGACGTAGTACAGCCGATGGTCGGCGCGGCCGCGCGGTGTCTTCTGCGCCACGGAGTCGCTCGCCGGAAATCGCCCCGGGATCGACGACGCCCAGAAGATCAGATACTGGCTCGTTTCGTCGTCATAAAAGAGCTCCGGCGCCCACGTGTTCAGCGTCGTCGGCTCGTGCTCCATCACCGGCACACGCTTCTGGGCCGTCCAGTGGATCAGGTCGCGCGAGTGCGCGACGCCGATGGCCTTGTCCGTCCACGAAATCGTCCAGACGAGATGAAACACGCCGTCCGGACCCCGCAGGACGCACGGATCCCGCATGAGGGCAGCTGTCGTGTTCCATTCCATCCAGCCGACGCCCTGACCGGTGACCGCCGGCCGCAGGAAGGAGCGGGCGCCGTTGAGCGGCATCCACTTGATGCCGTCCTCGCTGTACGCCAGGTGCAACCCGTCGTCGCCATTCCGCGTGAAATACGAGAACAGGTAGACAGACGGCTCGGCATCGGCCTGCGGCGCGGGCGCCTGCACCGGCCGCGCGCAGCTCGCCGCCGCGACCCCGAGCCCGAGCAATGCCCGCCCAAATGGGGTCAGACCCCATTTACAGAATTGTAAATAGGGTCTGACCCCATTTTGGCTTTTTCGCGCGGACACGATCGAATTATCGCGGCTGGCCGTAGTACGCTCCCGGACCGTGCTTGCGGAAGAAATGCTTGTCGCGGAGGCCGTCCGGGATCGGACTCGCCGCGGCGTTGAGCACGACGGTGTCGTAGGCGAGACGCGCCACTTCCTCGAGCACGGTCATCGTGTCGAGCGCGTCGGCGACCGTCGGTCCCCAGCAGAAGGGTGCGTGTCCGGCCAGCAGCGCGGCCGGAACGTTCCGATGATCGAGCTCCATGAAACGACGCACGATGGCGTGCCCGGTGTTCGCTTCGTAGTCGCTCTCTACTTCGTCCTCCGACAGGTGAGCCACGACGGGAACCGGCCCGTGAAAGTGGTCCGCGTGGGTGGTACCGAAACACGGGATCTCGCGGCCCGCCTGCGCCCAGACGGTGGCGTAGTGCGAATGCGCGTGGACGATCCCGCCGATCGAGTCGAACGCGCGATAGAGCGCCAGGTGTGTCGGCAAATCCGACGACGGCCGGCGCTTTCCTTCCAGGACGCGACCGTCGAGGTCCACCGCGACGAGATCGCGTTCCGTCATCGATTCGTAGGGCACGCCGCTCGGCTTGATGACGACGACCCCGCTTTCTCGGTCGATGCCGCTGGCGTTGCCGAAGGTGAACGGCGCGAGTCCCCGCCGCGCCAGCTCGACGTTCGCCTCCAATACCTGCTGCCGGATCATCGTCACGCGATGCCCGCCCGCGCCTTCGCTCGCGCGATCACCGCCGCCATGACGTCGCGGTAGCGGGTGAAGGTGTCGTCGACGACCTGCAGTGTCGGAATTGCGTTCTCGTTGAGGCCGAGCGTCTCGGTGTTGAACCGTCCGAAGCCGGATTCATGGACGCCGCTCGAGCCGCGGCCGGGCGCCGGCGCGCTGAGATGCGAGAAGAAGCGCCCGTATTTGCGCCAGCGACCGCCGCCCCCGGCGTGATACACGGGAATGAACTCGAAGAGTGCGTCATACGGCATCTCGCCGACGCAGACGGCCTTCGGGTATTTCGCGCGAAGGTTCTCGACGAGGCGCTTCGTCCCCTCGTGCATGTCGCCCGTCGTGCTGTTCACGTGGCCACCGACGATGTCGAGGAAGTACGCGTCCACACCGTACTTGTCGATCATCTCGGCGATCCTTCCCTCGAGGAAGTTGCGCCACGAGTCGGCGCCGAGGTTCATGTAGGTGAGCCAGCCGTCCTGATGACGATCGTTGTTCCAGTCGACCCAGTTCAGGTTGTACAAGTCGCCGTCGATCTTGTACGTCGCTCCGGACGCGATCTTGGACCACACGGGCTGCTCGCGGTTCGCGGCATTCGTGCCAAACATCGGCATCATCTTGAAGCCGAGCTTCTGCCCTTCGCTGATCAGGCGCTTGAAGCCGGCCTCACCGCCCATCCGCGCGGGCACTTCGTAGTTGGGATAGTCCCAGTAGTAGCGGCCGTCCCACGCCGAGAGGAACACGAGCACGCGGTCGGCGGGAATCTGCGTCGCCATCCATCGCAAAATCTCGAGCTGTCGCGCGTAGTCGTTGAAGATGAACCCCGTGTAGTGCATTCCGTGCAGCGTCGTGACGAGCGCGACCTGCCGGAGCCACGCGGGAACGTCACGGCGCTCTTCCCACGGGACGAGATGAAACGCCTTCTCGACATGCTCCATGTGCGGCTGCATGGCGCCTTCGAACGACGTCGCGCGCCCGAGCCGCCACCGCGGAACCGACACACGCGTATCCTTCCGCCACGCGTCGTGCTCGTAGATCGCCTCGACGCGAAACGCGCGCTCGCCCGCCTGGAAGTAGTAGCGTTTGGGCCGGACGCGATCGTCGAGCGTCGTGATGTATCGGAAATCCTGGTCGCCGGCCTGCACGATCGCCACCGGCGTCGTCATGCTCGTCACGCCGAAGTTGTGGAGATCACCGGCGCCGAAAGTGTACCCGCCGAGGACGTCGCCGTCGCGAGTGTCCGCCGGCTGCCCGCCACCGAGGGAAACCATGCCGCGCGGCACGTCGCGAATGACGGTGGTGACGGTCTTGATCGGACGCTGCATCTCGACGGCCACGTCCCACTCGATCGTCGTACCATCGCGGCGGAAGCGTGCGGTGAGCTTGCCCGGCGCCTTCTCCTGTCCGCCGGCCCAGGTGAATTCGTCGCAGGTCAGCTCGAGTGCGTCGCCATTGCCCTTGGCGACCATGCGCGGCCGCGATAGGGCGTACGTGTTCTCATCGGTGAAGACGAGAAACCCGAATCGATGATCACCGAAGACGACGGCCGGTTCCGGAAAGTCGAAGCTGAACTTCATGAACGACCGGCCGCGCGGCGGGATGAACACCTCGCTCGTCGAATACAGCTCGACGATGTCGCCGGGCGCGTGTTGCGTGGCGACGGCCAGCGGCGCTGAAGGTGGATTAGCCGCGATCGCATCGAGCGGCATCATCGCACCCGCCGCACCGGCGGCTCCGACCACTTTCAGCCAATCACGACGAGAGACAGAGTCGGACACGGGAAGCTGGGTTGGACAGAGCTATTGTACCGCCTTGGCGCGGTGAAGAGAACTAGTTCGGCTGCGCGTTCGCGGCTTTGCGGCGTACAGGTTCGGGCCACGCTCATGGTTCCCAGAGATTTTGAACGCGGGCTAACGCCGACTCGAGCCGGTTTCCGTGTTGTCAATCCGGCGTCAGTACCAAATTACAGAAAAAACTCTTGGCACCGGCCTCAAGACGTTTCGTTGACCGTAGCTTCCGCCCCTTCACACAAGAGGAACCCGTTCTGCGCAATGGCAGTCGACGTGGCGCTGTGTGACATCCCGACACCGCGCTCGCCTGCGCGTGTCCGCGTTAGCCCGCGTTTCCCAATCTCGAGGAGTTCAGACCCGAAGCGCGAACTCTACACCGCCACTGCGAACCCACAGCTACACGATCCCACCACGAATCGCCGAAGTCACCCGATCCGCGAAAAGGTCAATCTCGTCGACCGTCGTGTAGACGTTGGGCGTGATTCGCATTCCATGGAACTCGTCGTTGATCAGCGGAGTCGTGACGATGTTGTGTTTGGACAGCAGCCACCCGCCGAGTTTCCCCATGTCCATGCCATCCACGGTGAACACGCCGATCGCGCCGCTCATGTTCGGGCCGATCGCGGTGAGCATCTTCACCCGCGGGCTCACGGCGAGCAACTGCTTCGCCCAACGGTCCCGCAGATAGCGCAGGCGGGCGATCTTCCGCTCCATGCCAATCCCGCGGTTGAACGCAATCGCCACGGCGATTGCGTTGTGATTCGCCGCGGGGTGCGTGCCGATCTCTTCGTATTTGCGAATGTCGCCCTCTTGTTCCACTCCACCCGCCATGAGTGGCCAGAGCGACTTGATCTTGTCGCGGCGAACGTAGAGGAAACCCGTGCCGATCGGCGCGTGCAGCCATTTGTGCAAGCTGGTGCCGTAGTAGTCCGCGCCCAGCTCGTCGCGGCTGAAGGGGAAATGCGCGAAGGCGTGGGCGCCGTCCACGAAGACTTGAATGCCCTTCGGTTTGGCCAGATCGACGATCCGGCGCACGGGTGCGATGTAACCCGTCTGGAAGCTGATGTGCATCACTTCGATCACGCGGGTGCGCGGCGTGATCGCCGCCGCGATCTGCTCGACGAACGAGTCGTCGCTTTTCACCGGCGTCTCGATCTTCACGCGTTTGAGCACGATACCTTCGCGCCGCTCCCGCTGGCGCCAAGCGTTCTGCATGCGCGGATAGTTCAGCGTCGTCATCACGACCTCGTCGCCCTTCTTGAGGTCGAGACCGAAGATCATCGTCTCGTTGGCTTCGGACGCGTTCCGCGTGATCGCCATCTCCTCGGGGTCGCACCCGAATTCCTGCGCCAGATCGCGGCGAACGGACTCGATCCGAGGTTCGAGCACTCGCCACATGTGGTCCACGGGGAGCTCGTTCGAGAACCGGAGATCCCGAATCATTTGTTCGAGCACGTGGGTCGGCGCCGGGCTGCACCCACCGTTGTTCAGGTTGACCATCGTTCGGTCGAGATCGAAGGCGCGCTGGATCTCGCGCCAATAGGTCTCGTCCTCGGCCACGCTTGCCGGGGCTTGGTTCCCGGCGATCGGCTCCGCGGTGAACAGGTGGCGAAAGGCCGATTGGCGCATCACGGGGAGCGAGGCTCCCGCGCCAACGATTGACGAGACGAACGTTCGGCGAGTTGTCATAGGGATGACGTTCGGGCAGGCGGCCGTTTCGGTCAAGAGTGCGTCGCTGACCGAATTAGCGCACTGGACGTCGAGCCGCGCCGTGCCGACCGTTACTTTTCACGCCATGCGTACTTTGCTCCGTACCTCACTCTTTGCGTCGTGCACCATCCTCGTTGCTGCGGTGGCCGGCTGCTCCAAGGATTCCGGGAACGACGAGACCACCTCGCCCGGAGGTGGAAACAACAACCAGCCCGCGTACAACATCGCGCCGGATACCGCGCTTGCAGTGCAGACGGCCATCGTCGGCTCGACCCTGCAGGTCGCCGCGAAGGTCACGCTGGCCGGCGTGCCTTCTCCGAACATCACGCTGACGTGGTCCGCCACTTCTGGAAACGGCGTCGTGACGCAGGCGACGTCGGTTACCGACGCCGCGGGAGTCGCCACGAACACATGGCGCATTAGCGACACCGCGCGCGTGAATGTGCTAAGCGTGGCAATCCCGACCGTCACCTCAGCCACTTTCCAGGCGACAGGCCTCGCCGGTCCGGCGATGAACATCGTCCGCGTCACGAAGGACTCGTCGGCCACCGTGAGCGGGTCGAGCACGCTGCTGACCGTGCGGGCGACCGACAAGGGCGGCAACCCCGTTCCTGGCGTCACGGTTACGTGGACCGCGAGCGGCGGTAGCCTCACCCTGCAACAAACGACGACCGGGGCGAGCGGCAATGCCGACGTGGTATTTACCGCGGGCTCGATTGGCGGTCCGGCGGCCGTCTACACCGTAACCGCCGCCGCACAGGGCATCGGGTCGGTGTCGTTCAAGGTCACAGGGCTTTAGCCGAAAAGTGGGGTCAGACCCCATTTCAAGTTCTTTAAATGGGGTCTGACCCCATTTCGGGGCTTGTTCGGCTATCGGGAGGTCAGAGAGGCGCCTGCTCTCCCGGAACCAGAAGCGTCGCGTACTTGCAGAACACAGAGAAGGCGCTGACCACGGATACGACGAACCCCGCCCGCCCGTCGCGCCAACCGCTGAACAACACATAGTCGCGGACGAAGCGCCAGAAAGGTCGAACCAGGACATCCAACGGCGTCGTTCGGCGACCACGCGAACGCAAGTCGTCCGCCGCCCAGCGGGAGTACTTCGCCACCTTCATGACGTGGTGAGACAGATCCCGATAAGGGTAGTGCAGCAGCTCGCCCTCCAATGACTCGACGTTGTCCAGGTTCTGGACGTGCTCGTGTACCTTGGCGGCGGTATAGCGCTGGTCGCTCGAGAAGACTCGCACCTTCCAGTCACGGCCCCACGGCCCATGTCGAAGCTCGGTACCCAAGTGCCAGTTCCGGGAGCGGACGCGAAACGCAGTTCCGGCTCGGCGCGGCTGTGTCGCTAGTCGGGCGAGCGAGTCCTTGAGCTCCGGCGTCACAATCTCGTCGGCGTCCAGCGCGAGGATCCACGGGTGGCGCGCCGCGGCGATGGCGGCGTTCCTCTGCGCTCCGATTGTGCTGCCCGCGACGGTCAGAACCCGAGCGCCCTTGGAGCGGGCGATTTCCGTCGTGGCGTCCGTCGACCCGGCGTCGGCAACGATGACTTCGTCCGCCCAGCCGACCGCCTCGAGGGCAGCGCTGAGTCGGTGAGCCTCGTTCAGAGTCGCGATCACAACGGTGATCGGAATGCGGTCAGTCATGCGGGTGGGGACGCATCGGCCAAATAGTGGACACCCGGCGTCGGATGGCCCCTGACGGACGCGCTCATACCGAGCCGCGTTGCACGAATACTGAACGTGCGAAGTACCGCGGCCGTTGCGGTTGGACCCGCTTCTCGGGGTTTTCCCGGCGACTATGCCGGCGACGATTCTTGCGTCTTCTTCGGCTGGAGGTAGATGCGCTCGAAGAACACCGGCTCGCCGCCACGCCGGCGCAGCTCGGGCTCGGGACGTCGCTTCTCGCGACCCTTGAATGCCAGATAGCTGCCCACGGCCAACACGATCGTTACGATGAACGATACGAGGACTACGGTGGACAGCAGCATGTTGATATCCATGACTCACTCCGCTGAAGCCTAGATTCGACCGGCGCGCTCGAGCTTGCCCCAGCCCATTTTCACGTTCAGGAACTCCTCGGCCGTCGCCAGCAGCTTCGCGACGTCCACGGTCACGACGAAGAAGAAGCGATAGAGGATCGCAAGCGGCACGAGGCGCAGATCTTCCTCCTCCATGGCCACGGTGTGCAGCGCGGCCGCCACGTCCAGCCACGTCAACAGCAGCCACCAGTACAGCACGTACACCGGCGCGCCGGCCGCCAGCGCGGCGAAGCTGAAGAACAGATTGCCGAACACGTTCATCACGGGCCAGGCGATCGCCTCGAACAACATCGACTGGAGTGAGATCCACGTCGCGAATCGCTTGCGCGGGTCGAACAGCGCCCCCGAGTGCTTGCGCAGTGCTTGCATGATGCCGCGCGTCCAGCGATAGCGCTGCTTCAACAGATCGAAGAGATTCTCCGGGGCCTCGGTATACGCGATCGCTTGATCCTCGTAGACGATGTGCCAGCCGTGCGTGAGCAGCTTGAGCGTGAGATCGGCGTCTTCCGCATAGGTGTCGGTGTCGTAGCCTCCCGCGCGCGACAGCGCGTCACGACGGAAGATGCCGATCGGACCGGGGACGATGTTCACCGCGTGCACGAACCCCTGCGCCCGGCGCGCCATGTTCAGACCTTCGATGTACTCGAGCGCCTGAAGGCGCGTCCACAGATTGCGCCGATTTACGACCTTCACGTTCCCCGCGACCGCGCCGACGTGCGGATTGCGGAAATGCGGCATCGCGTACTTCAGCGTGCCCGCACTCAGCCGCGAATCACCATCCATGCAGAGCACGAACGGCGTGCGCGCGAGGCCGATACCGGTGTTCAACGCGCTGGCTTTGCCGCCATTGCTCTTGCTGACCACGCGGACCGTCGCGCGCCCGTAGTATCCCTCGAGCTCCGCCGCCTTGGCATAGGTCTGGTCGGTCGAGCCGTCGTCGATGACGAGAACGTCGTACGCCGGGTAGTCCAGCTCGAGCAGGCTGCGAATCGCACCCTGAATGACCGCTTCCTCGTTGTACGCCGGCACGAGAATCGTCACGAGAGGCTCGAAGCGTTCGTCAGCCTCGACGCGTGTCTTCGCCTCGACATGCTGCAGGTATCCCAGCCAGAGCAGCACGAGATACCGCGTCATCGTGATCATCAGGAATGCCGTGACCACCACGATCGCGATACGCAGCGGATGGCTGTCGACATTTACGTGGGTACGCGGCAGCATGAACAGCACCGCGCCGGCGACCGTGAGGAGAACGATCGCGGCTGCGACAACGAAGTACAGATATCTGGCGCGCATGGTCCTGGTTACGGAGTGATGCGAAGCCGGGCACTCGCGCGAGCGGACTGATAGCCGCTGTCGCGAACGCCGTGCGCGTAATCGCCGTCGAGCGTGAGTGACCACCAGCGCCGCCGGTAGGCCAGCGCGAGACCGGTCGACAGTTGCGCCGCCGTTCGCGCGCCCGGTATGGTCGCATCGAAGCCGTCGCTCATGACGCCGATACCGGGAAGCACACGAGCACTGACGCTGAATCCACTGTCACGCTGTGTGGACAGCTCGAGCCCCATCGAGTGCGACGTAAATCGCCGCGGATCCCAGTACGAAGCACTGGCATGATCGAACCCGATCATACCACCGGAGTAGATCGCCGACACACCGCGCCAAAGCGCGTACCGAGCGCCGAGCTGAAGCTGCGTGCGATCGTTCCCGTCGCTCAGCCACATGCGATCCACGCCGAACGAGAACGCCGCGAGTCCCGCCGGGATGGTCAGCGACGCGCTCGCGCCGCGATAAGTCAGCGTGCGCGGAGACATCAACCACTGAAAGGTCGGACCGGTTCGGACTTCGGCCGACGTCCACAATCCGCCAAGCGCACCGGCTGCCGAAACGGAGCCATACCCGAAGTCGCCGCGCTCGCGATACGTCACCGCCCCGCCCTCGGCGGAGAACCGATACGAACGGAAGTACTGCACCACACCGAGATACGCGGCCTCTCCCTGGTCGGAGCCAAGCCGGCGAGCATCCGCACCAAGCAGCAGCGCCGACGCCGGGCCTATCCCCATTCCGCCGCCGAGTCCCGCGATCGACAGATCAAAGCCGGCGTTGTCGCCGAGATACGAAGCGAAAGTGTTCCACCCCAACTCACCGCTGAGCACAGCGGCTTTCTGGCGACGTTCCGCGGCGGCGAGCTCGGCGAAGCCACCCTCCGCGGCTGCGTCACCCGGCCGGAGCGCGCTTGCTTCCGAGTAGGCACTCCAAGCCCTGCTACGGTCCCCTTCCCAACGATACAAGTCGCCGAGCATGACCCACGCTTCGGGGGTTGGCCGCTTCGCGATCGCTTCCGAGAGATCCCGCTCCGCCGCGGCATTGTCGCCGCTGACGGCGTACAACCGCGCACGCGCGATCAACAGATCCGGATCGGATCCGGACGCCGCGAGGAGCGTGTCGTATTGAGCGACGGCTGATGCGCGGTCGCCCGACCATGCGAGGGCTTCGGCGTATGACTGACGGATGCCGGTGTCGGCAGGCGCCAACGCTACGGCACGACGAAGGAGCCGCGCGTCACCGATCGAGTCGCCGGCCATTGCGTGCACGCCGGCGGCCTCACGAATCAGCGCCAGCGACGACGAGTTACCGCTGACGAGCGTATCGAACTGCGCCGCGGCGAGGTCGAGGCGACCTTCGGATGCGAGCAGTCTTGCCAGTGTAAGACGGTACGGCACGTACTGTGGATCCTCGCCGACCCATCGTGCCGCGTCGGCCGACGTGGGGTCGTACGAGTTGCGCGCCACGCGCAGCATGACGACGAACGTCGTATCGCCCGGGACGCGAAGTGTGACCCAGCGAAGTTCCGGCTCCGCTTCGCGCGGATGGTTGCCCCAGGCCAGCGCTCGCGCCAATCCGACGCGCGCACTGAGGTCGTTACTATCAGCGTTGATGAGAATTCGATAATTGGCCGCCGCGCTGTCGTACTGCTGAAGCGCGAGCAGCGCGGCCGCGTACTCGGCGCGCGCACCGCTGTCGGGTGATGCCGTCAACAGCTCGCGATACCGCGCGAGGCCGTCGTTCACCCGGCCGTTACGAACGAGCAAGCGCGACAGCTCGCGCAGGGCTTCCGGGTCGCGAGGGTGCTTGGCGTCCCACGCCTCGAGGGCGGCTATCGCATCCGACGGCCGATTCGCCTGACCCGCCAGGTAGAGTTTGTCTCGCAGCTGCTGGCGCTCCGACGGCTTCCACGCCTTCGCGACGTTCACGCGTACAGGCGGGTGCGATTGGCCGATGGCCGTGGATTGTGCCGGCGCGGGAACCGGAGCCACCGCGGGCAGACTCGCCGGCGGTTTGGCTCGTGCCACTCGTTTCGGCGTCGAATCAGGGTGCTGCTTCGCGCGATGCGCGAGCGGCCCCCAAACTCGCCAACCGCGAATGGCAGGAATCGACACCGCGGCGCCGGCCACTGCCGCCGCGGCAAGCGCGACGACCAACAGGGTGTATCGCTTTCGGGCCGACATCAGGCGAGCGAGTTGAGGAGCGTCCGAATTCGCTCTTGATCGCCGGGGTAGCCGAGGGTGTCGACGATCAACTCACCGTGTCCGACGTTCTGCCAGGTATCGCGCAGACGCTGCACGAAATACGGCGCGTGCTTGCGACCGGTCGCGTGGAGGTAGATCAACACCTGATTGTTCGCGACGGCGACGAGATCGCCGTTCACGGCGCGTACGGTGCGGAGCACGACGTCACCGGCGCGATCGAGCTCGCCCGGCGGCGTGGTCAGCACAACGATCGAGAACATGCTTCGCGAATCAGCCGCGAGAATCGATTGGATTGCGGCGCGGAATCCCGGCGCGTCGAACGGCACGCGGGCGCCGGAGCGCGTCGGCTGAGCGACGTTTTGTGATTCCGGCCCGCCTGCGTCGGGAAAGTCGACGGCACGGCGCGCCGGCATCACCGAGAGCGGCACGTTCGGCGTCGATCGACGCGCGGCGCCGTTCATCAACTTCACGTTGTAGTGGCTCTGGAGAAGCTTCAGCGCCTGGTCCGCTTCCGCGGGCGCCAACTCCAGCACCACGCGCTGGCGGCCGTTCGTCGACGGCGCCTCTTCCTGGTGGAAGCGAAGTTCCTCGGCGGCGGGAATGATCCCCGCGCCCGGCTCAATGCGATACGGAATCGGAGCGTTCGACGGTACGCGATAGCGAACCTTGCGAATCTCGATGTGTCGCTGGCGGTGGAGGTCCGCCGAGAGATGGAACATGCCCGCGGCACGCTGGACGAGCGGGTCGAGGCGTCGGTCGTACACCCCGGCGAGATCGCCAGGGTAGGTAACGATGGACGTCGCTCCGAGCTCGTCGAGCAGCTGAAGCATCGAGATCGCAGCGTTCTGCGACGGCCCGGCCGCGTCAATGAACGGAACGACCGAGTCGATGACAAACCGACCGAGCGGCTGGGAACCGAGAAGCGATCGCAACTCGGCGAACGCTTCGTCCGGCGACGTCGCACGCGCAAAGCGGCGCGCAAAATCGAGCTGGAAGCGGAGGATGTAGAGGCGCTCCGCCGCGACCTCGCTCGCGATGTCGAAACCGAGGAAGTCACCCTGCCCCAGAACGTCCTGCGGGTCGTCGAGCGTGAGAATTGCCGCGCGCTCGCCCGCCCTTACCCCTTCCATCAGGAACTGCAGGCCGGCGATGCTCTTCCCGGTGCCGGGCGCGCCGCTAAGGACGTACGTTCGGCCCCGCATCAGCCCATCGAGCTGATTGTCGACGGGTAAGAGTCCTGAAGAAATAAAATCGGCCCGGACGGCGAGTCGCGGGGCCAAAGTGTGCGCTGCTGTGGTCAACGGAGTCGGAGCTTGGCCTTGTCGGCGGTCGGCGTGGGCGAACGGTTAAGTCCGCTTATTCGACGAAGCCGGCTCGGTGGGCGCAACAATAACCGGCGCCTAAGGAATTCAGCCGTTCCGAGGCGCGTTGATCATATTCAGGCGCAGTAAGCGTCCGATCATCGACGCGGAACCCGGTGGGCCTTTGAAGCGTCCTTGGTCATGGTCGCGACAGGCTAATTGTCGTGGCCACCAAGCGTTGCGCCTTCCTCCTAAATGAGCCGTCGACCAGTTATCGCTTTTCTATCGGGCCTCGCACCGTATCCGCCGCCGCTGATCGGAGCGTCGTTGCGGATCGCTCGGCTCGTTCGCGAATTGCAGGCGGAGTTCGACGTCACCCTGCTTTGCCTGTCGGACGTCGACGCAGAAGTGATGACCGCGAATTGGGAGTTCGGTAAACAACTGAAGCACATCGTGACAATTCCGCGGCCGAAACCCCTCGGCAAGCGTGACGCCATGTGGGGATCGGTCCCGGCGAGCGCCAAGGCGGCGATCGTTACGAGCATTCCCGGCCAGCGGCCACGAATATTCGATTGGGCCTGGTCCGAACAGCTAGTTGCCGCCACGCGACAAGCAATCCGCGAATTCAAAATCGAGGCTGTGTGGGCCATGCGCTTCTGGACCGGGGAGATGGCGCGCGCCGCGGGCGCAAACCGGATCATCGTAGACGTCGACGATTTTCAAGGTGAGCTGATGGTTCGCGACCTCGCGGAGGGTCAGTCATACAAGCGCAAGATGCTGCACGTCGTTCAAGCGAAGAATCTGGTCCGGTACGAGCGTCGCCTGTTGAGACGATTCAGCGCGGTCGCGATTTCCAAGCACGAGGACGCGGCATTGCTGGAGACGAGAGACCCGGAACGAATTCATATCGTCCCGAACGGCGTTGACCTTCCGGTCTCGGTCGATCGCAGTCGCCTCAGTGCCGGCGAACTGCTTTTCGTTGGCACGCTTTCCTGGGGACCGAACATCGAGGCAATGCGTCAACTCGTCGAGGCGATTCTTCCAGCGATGCGAGAGTCCTTCCCCGCGGCGACGCTAACCGTTGCGGGCCGAAGTCCGACACCCGATGACGTACGTACCCTTCTCTCCCAACCCGGGGTGACGCTTCACGAATCACCGATGGCGCTGGACGAGTTCTATTCGCGGGCCACGATCGGCGTCGCCCCATTGCTGCGCGGCGGCGGAACGAGCATCAAAGTGCTCGAGAGCTTGGCATACGCGCTGCCGACCGTGGCGAGCCCCGTCGCCGCCCGCGGTTTGGGGTTGGAGGATGGCAAGCATCTCCTGATCGCCACGTCGACGAGAGATTTCGCGGCTGCCTGCCTCCATTTGTTGAACGACCCGGCCAAGGCGCGCGCGTTGGGCGAAGCGGGCCGCCAAGAGGTACTTCGGCGATTCTCGTGGCAAACCACTGGCGAGCGCGCGCGTCGGGCCATGTGGTCCGTCCTAGAATCGCGATGACGCTCGACGACGCCTTTCTCGTTCAATCGGGGAGCAGGTTGATTCGACTTTTCAGGCGGTCATCGCGACCGTAGACATCCTCCGCGAAATACAGCTCGGAGTCACGGACATACGTGGTGAAGTACACGATGTACACGGGAACTTTCTGCGTGAGCGGTACAGTGCGATCGTTGCGTCCCGAATCCATCGCGGCGCGAACGCTATCGACCGGCCAGCCGAGAACGTACGACGCCAAATCAGCTGGTCGGTCCAGCCGAATGCAGCCATGGCTCGCTGCTCGCGCGCTGCGACCGAAGAACGATCGCTGGTTGGTGTCGTGGAGATAGATGTCGAAATTGTTCGGAAACAGAAACTTCACGAGGCCGAGTGAATTCTGCGGCCCGGGCCGTTGCCGGATGACGCGATTCCCCGCCTCCGAAGCCCACTCCATGTCGTTCCGCTTCAGGTAGGACGGGTCTGTCTTCAGACGCGGCAGAATTTCATCCTTGAGGATCCGCTGCGTCGGCCGCCAATACGGTCGGAAGACCACCCATCGCATGGAATCGCTGAACACCGGCGTGGCATGTCCGTTGTATTCCGAGCCGACGACCACCTTCATCGACAGCACGCGCTGACCGCTGTCGAACGCATCCAGGTGGAACGACGGGACGTTCACGTACACATAGCGTTGTCCAAGTGCGCGTGGCAGCCAACGGTGACGCTCGAGGTTGGATCCGATTTGCCGCGCCCGGGTCTCGGCGTCGACGTTGAGCGCCGCGAAGGTGGCGCGCCCCAGCTTACCGTCGGGATCGAGGTTGTGTCGGCGCTGCCACGCGGCGAGCACGATGAACAGCGAATCCTCCGAGGGCACCACGTAGCCCTCGGCTTCGAGACGCGCCGACAATTCCTCGGGACTGACGCCTGGCGCAATCGTCGGCCAGCCGCCTTTGGCGACGATGTCACGGTAGTGGGAGTATTCCCGTAGCAGCACGACGTACTCGGAGTCGTGCGGCGCCATCTGCTCGAGCCCATTGGCCATCGACGAGTCCTGGAGCGTTTGCAAAAGCGCCGAATCCACCGCCGCGCGCCGCGCCGGGATATGCCACGACTGCGAAACAGTCGTCGGATCGACCTGTCCGACCAGCATGTCGGAGGCATACCCTACGTACGCGGCGGTGAGCAGAACGTCGGCGTTGGCAATGTCCGCCGCCGTTGCCGAGCTGTCGATGCGCTTGGCACTGACCACATGACGAATCGAGTCGATCGGGTACGCGTCGGTTCGCAGGGCATGGTCGCCTGCTTTCGCGAGCGCGTCGAGAAGCGCCGAGGCGCGATCCTTGACCCCCTCCGGCTCGAGCCACAGGGGGGCGTTCTCGTACGTCCGGTAAAGGGTCCGGACGCGCGCCCAACGCTCGGCGGAAACCCAATCGGGCGGGGGCTGAGCGACCCGTCCGGCAACGGCATCCTGGATGCTGGGCGTAGAAACACCCAGGACGTCTGGAACGTCCTGAGGGACGTAACGCTCGCCCCTCGGACGGTTGAGGCGATGAGAAACGAAGATCGAGACGAACGTGCCCGCGGCGGCAAGGCACAACGCCGCCGCGAGGGCCCACGCCCAGCGCTTCTTCACACGAATTCGATGACTTGAGTGCGTGACGTCGTGCACGCGTCGGTTGGGTCCACCGCTACCGTCGGATACTTACCGAACAAGTGGACGACTTCCAACCTTCTTCGACACAATCCGGTCGGGGGAGAGCCTCGTCCGGGAACTGTGCGCTAAGGACGCCCTCGTACGGGCGTTCCAACGGGCCGGTTCACGGGCGGCTGACCGCCGCGCGGACCCGGCTGACCACCGCGATTCATCGGAAGACCGCCCGGTCGCCCAACCACCGGCTTGTTGATGCCGAACGGTCCGTTGAATCGGTTGTGCCCCAACCGCGATCCGTTGTTGACGATTACCGACGGGAAACCCAGTCCATACGGGTAGAACCCATTGTAGGGATAATACGGATAGCCGTCCTGATACGGCGAATAGACGAAGCCGTTGTACCCGTTGAAGCCCGAGTAAGGATTCTCTGAATAGCAGCCGGACGCGTTGCAGTACAATCCGTTCGACGCTGGCTGCGCTTGCATCGGCGCGCTGCCGTACACGACAATCCCGCCGCCGGTGTTGCTCCGAGTCGTGTAGACCTCCTGCCCCATGCCCGGCTGACCGGCGTTTTGTTGCGGCGCCCAACCCACCATGGCCTGTAGCACGGACTGCGGAACGTCCGACCGAATCAACGCGGCGATCTGATCGCCGTTGAGCGTGAAGCGCTGGCCATTCTCCGTCAGCCACGCGCGGACGGCGGCGGCATCGACCTGCTGAAGGGCTTCGAGCACGTCATCCGATGCGAGCGGCGCGATGGCGGCGGCGCGCGCCGTCGTGATTGCCAGACGTCGCGGCGCCAATGCCGCCATGACTTCCGACGGCACACCGTCGGGAAGACCGGCATCGCGCAAATGCGTGATGTGTTCGACGGAGCCGCGGCCCGCCTTCACATGCTCCGATTCAATGAAATCCCCGGTCGAGCTCAACGCGATAATCGACGTCGACACGCCGCTGAAGCCGGCGTCGCACGTGTACTCGGACCTCACGTACACGCGCCGTCCGCCGGGTGACCACTGACTCGTTCGCGTGCCCTTGCAAGCCGACTCCTGCATCGGATGCGGTCTGCCGTCCGCCTCGAATCTTCGGCGTTCCACGATCTTGCCGTTGGCGATCGACAGCTCCTCGACGCCGGTTGTTCCGCTCAGCGGAATCACGCACGTAGTGGCGGTCGCCGGCGCGCTCGGACTCGACGCATCACTTCGCCAGCAGCCGAGCCACGGGGTCCAACGCGCGTCCAGCGTCGATTGAGCCGCCTGCGCCTGTCGTGCCGGCTTGCTCGATTGCGCGACCGCGCTCGATGCGCCCGCGATCAAGAACAGAAGCGCGGCCCCCATCCCCCCCCGAACCGGGGCAGCGAGAGCGACGCGAAGGGTGAACGACATATGACCTACTCGAGTAAACCCAATTGTATGCATACAGGGCGGCACTCGCGCCCGCCAGGTGGGCGAAGGACCGCATGGCCCCCCGGCTGAGGCAGCCGTCGCGGCGCGGCCCTGTTGTCGATTCCGCCGCTCCTCGTTCGACGTGTTGATGGAGCCTAGCTTGATTCGGTCAGAGGACCAGGCTCCTATCTGACACTCGACGGAGACACGACGATGCGATTCATGGTCATGGTAAAGGCGACGAAGGATTCCGAGGCCGGCGTTCTGCCCAGCGAAGCGATGCTCAGCGCGATGGGGAAGTACAACGAGGAGCTGGTGAAAGCAGGCATCATGCTCGCCGGCGAAGGATTGCAGCCGAGCTCCAAGGGCGCGCGAGTACGGTTCTCCGGCGACAAGCGCACCGTCGTCGACGGACCCTTTAGCGAGACCAAGGAGCTCGTCGCCGGTTTTTGGCTCTGGCAATGCCGATCCAAGGAAGAAGCAATCGAGTGGGTCAAACGGTGCCCGAACCCGATGCCCGGTGAATCCGAGATCGAGATTCGCCAGGTGTTCGAGGCGGAAGATTTCGGCGAGGAGTTCACGCCCGAGTTGCGCGAGCGCGAGCGGCTCCTCGGCGAACAAATTGCCGCCAACGCCAAGCGCTGATTCCGGAGCGTCATGGCCGACCGTCTTCCCGCAACCGCCGGCAACGTCCAACGCACCATCGATGCGGTGTGGCGCATGGAATCGGCGAAGCTGATCGCCGCGCTGACGCGCATGGTGCGCGACGTCGGAGTGGCCGAGGATCTCGCACAGGACGCGCTGGTCGCGGCGCTCGAACGTTGGCCCGAGACGGGCGTTCCGGACAACCCCGGAGCGTGGCTCATGGCCGCCGCCAAGCGACGCGCCATCGATCAATTCCGACAGCACGCACTGCACGACCGCAAGCATCAGGAGCTGGTGCCCGAGTTCGAAGCGAAACAGGAGGCGATCGTGCCCGAGCTCGATGAAGCGCTCGATGACCACGTCGGCGACGATCTGTTGCGGCTCGTATTCATCGCGTGCCATCCGATCCTCGCGCGCGAGGCACGCGTCGCACTCACGCTGCGGCTGCTCGGCGGCCTGACGACCGACGAGATCGCGCGCGCGTTCCTCGCCTCGGAGCCGACGGTCGCTCAACGAATCGTTCGGGCAAAGCGCACGCTATCGGAAGCGCGCGTTCCCTTCGAGGTGCCGCGTGGCACGGAGCTCGAAGCGCGGCTGTCGTCGGTCCTCGAGGTGATCTATCTGATCTTCAATGAGGGCTATGCCGCAACCGCGGGCGACGACTGGCTGCGTCCCGCGCTCTGCGAAGACGCGCTGCGTTTAGGGCGTATCCTCGCCGGCCTCGTGCCGGACGAGTCGGAAGTCCACGGTCTGGTCGCGCTGATGGAGATTCAGGCGTCGCGTCTTCGCGCTCGGACGGCGCCGTCCGGCGAACCGATTCTCCTTCTCGACCAGGATCGCGGCCGCTGGGATCGGCTGCTCATTCGCCGTGGCCTCGCCGCGCTTGTTCGCGCCGAGCAGTTGGCCGGGTCACGCGGCGGGACGCTTGGGACTTACACGCTCCAGGCGTCGATCGCCGCCTGTCACGCGCGCGCTCGAACCCCGGGCGAAACCGACTGGTCCCGCATCGCCGCCCTGTACGATGCGCTGTCGCAGGTGATGCCCTCGCCGATCGTCGAACTCAATCGCGCGGTCGCCGTGGCCATGGCATTCGGCCCGAGCGCGGGGCTGGAGATCGTCGACGATCTCGTCGGCGA
>DATMHK010000179.1:0-7138 GCA_035554995.1 Gemmatimonadaceae bacterium | reverse complement strand
TACTCACTCTGCCAATACGGTTGGGGCAACGTGTGGGAGTGGGGAGCGACCCAGGGAATCGAAGGGAACTCGTGGCGGACGACCGGCGACATCACCGACACGTGGGAGAGCATGAACGGCATTGGCTTCCAGCAGGTCGGCCATTCGAAGTTTGCGTCGCCCGGACACTGGAACGACCCGGACATGCTCGTGATCGGCAAGGTCGGCTGGGGCCCGCGTCTTCGTGACTCTCGTCTCACGCCGAACGAGCAGTACATCCACATCACGCTGTGGACCCTGCTCGCATCTCCACTGCTGCTCGGCAATGATCTCACGCAGATGGATGATTTCGAGCTCAATCTCGTGACGAACGACGAAGTGCTGGCCGTGCACCAGGACCCACTCGGCAAAGCGGCGGACCGTGTGGCGAAGAAGGACGAGCTGGAGGTCTGGTCTCGTCCGCTCGCGGACGGATCGCTCGCCGTCGGTCTATTCAATCGCGACGAGATGGATATGAAGGTTGGGGTCAAGTGGGACGAGCTCGGAGTAAAGGGCAAGCAGACGGTGCGCGACCTTTGGCGGCAGAAGGATCTCGGCACGTTCGATGGCGAATTCTCGAGCGGCGTTCCGCGACACGGCACGCTGTTCGTGAAGATCACGCCGCAGAAGAAATGAAAGCGATCCTTCCCGGCGCCGATCAATCCGCGGCGTGACCGCCCCTGTTCTCAGCGAACGCGTCAGCCTGTTGCGACGCGAGCGGCAGGCTGAAGCTGAATGTGCTTCCGTTGCCCGGTGTGCTGTCGACCCACATGCGTCCGGCATGCGCTTCGACGATGCCACGGGCGATCGTGAGGCCGAGGCCGACGCCGCGACGGTCGCCCGGCCGCCCCTGCCAGAAGCGCTCGAACAACCGCCCGATCTGCTCCTCCGAGAGACCGGGCCCAGTGTCCGCGACATGGAATTGAGCGTCGCCATCCGATCGTGAGACGCTGAGCGTCACGCGGCCGCCGGCCGGGGTGAACTTGAAAGCGTTGCCGAGCAAGTTGCCGAGGACCTGCGCGGCGCGGTCCTCGTCCGCGCGAAGGGTGAGGTCCTGCGCCGGCACGCTGACCTCGAATTGAATTTTCTTGTCGGCGGCCATCTGGCGGAACGTTTCTTCGGCTTGGCGGAGCAGGCGGCTCGCCTTCACGTCCTTGAGCTGCAGCGAAAAGCGCCCGGCCTGAAGACGCGCGGTGTCCAGCAGATCGCCGATCAAACGATCCATCTGTCGAACGGCGCGCTTCGACACCTGAAGCAAATCGGGGCGCTCGTTTTCCTCGAGCTTGGGATCGGCAAGTAGCTCGGCGGTGCTGCCGAGCAGGTGAATCGGATTGCGAAGGTCATGCGCGACGACGCCAAGCACCTCCTCGCGCGCACGGGCCGCCAGCTCGGCTTCGTGTCGCTGCTCGCGCTCGGTATCGAAGCCGCGGGCGCGATACAACGCGTCGGCGGTGGCTTGCGCGAGCAGAAGGGTGAACGCCTGGTCGGCGGCGCCAACGGCCGTGACATCGCTGAAGCTCACGCCGAGGGCGCCCACGACTTCGTCGCGATGAATGAGCGGGATCGCGACGAGTGTCGCTGGCGCCTGGTCGAAGTCGAGCGTGTCGGCGATGTCGGGAAAGCGGATCCTGTAGTCCTCCGGTGACTGCAGCCAAACCACCTCGCGCGTGCGTGCGGCGAGAGACACGGGGTAGGGATCGGTGAGCGGCACACGCGGCGGCCGGCTCTTGAATAGACTCGCGAAGCCGCGACGACCGTATTCCTCGAGGAATTGTCCATCCGCCGAAAGGCCGCAGACGAGGCCACGGCTCGCCTGCAGCACCGGAAGTCCGCGGTCCAACAGCACGTCCGCGACTTCGCTCGCCGTTTGCGCCGTGGAGAGCGCGGCTGTCACCGCTTGCAGCTTCGTCGCGCGCGACGCGACCCTTTGTGCGGCGTCGCGTGCCTGCGTCAGCTGCTCGTTGGTGCGGTGCAGGTCTTCATCGAGCTCGCGGATCTCCTCCATCTGTCGCTCGAGCTCGATGTTGAGTTGCTCGAGGCGCTCGGCGTTGCCTTCAGCGGCAAGGCGCGCGCGCCGGAGCGCGGCCGTCGACTCGCCGACCAGCAGCGCGATGAACAGGAACACCACGAGGTGCATGAGCTGCGTCGGATGCGAGAGATCGATCGATCCGAGCGGCGGCACGAAGAAGTAGTCGAGCGCGAGGACAGAAAGCGCGCCCGACAACAGACCCGCGCCGCGTCCGCCGTAGCGCGTGCTCAGGGCGACAGCCGCGACGAACATCAGCGACGGCTCGGAGCCCAATATCGGCTGAATGACGAGCGTCACACCGAGCGCGGCGATCGTCAGCGCCACGGCGACTGCCGGCCGCTTCACATTCTCTGAAGAGCCGTTCGTCATCGGCCCGCTTCCCCCGGCTCCCTCCCATCACCCGTGTCACAGCCCATGATACATATGCTACGCTTGGGCATGGCCACGCGTTCACGCTTGTGGCCGCGCCCGCGCACTATGGGCGATCAGGGCTCTGCGCGGCTGGCACGTCGAGCACGGGATCGCGGCTGAAGAACGACGTCGGCACGAGGCGAAATCCGCCGCGGTGTGCCGGCATGTACGGCCAGTCTTCGGGGCGCGGGATGTGGGTGATGCCGAGGGTGTACCAGAGCACGACGTCCGTGTCGGTGAGGCGTCGATCAGCCGCGGTCCACGTGGGCAACCCCTGGTTGTCGAGACCCAGATTCTGGAATTCACCGGCCGCGTACTGCTCGTTCGGCGAATAGGGCGTCACCCACAGCTGATGCGCGATGAAACCCGCGGTCCGTAGCGGAGCGGAGCCTGGACGCGCAAACGCCGGCGTCACGGCTCCGGGGACGAGGGTGTAGCCGGTGAACTGGCCGAGCGCGTTGCGTTGGTGCGTGTTGACCACGCGCCAGGCGCGTGCGCTCGCGAACGACACGTCGCTTACCGCCGCGCGCTCGCTCGCCAGCGGGCGCTCGCTCATCGCGAAGATTTCGCCCTTCGGATTGCGATCCGCGCTGATCGGCGACGAATCCATCGAGTAGACGGTGTTCGCCGCACCGTCTACGTCGAGGTCCAGGCGGTAGCTGAAGAAGTGTTGATGATTCGGCGCATTCACCTGCGGTGCGACAAGGTGGCCCGTCTGGGAATGTCCTTCGGCGTGCGTGCTGTCGAACGCGCGGCCGCCGCTCACGTTCATGATGCCCGACAGCACGACCTCGCCTTCGATCGCGCCGTCCTGGCTGAAGATCCAGTTGAACTGGTAGTCGTAGTTGTCGATTGTGGAGAAGCCGCTCACGACGAGCTGGCGCGCCCGCCGCGACTGATTGGCGTGCCGCCAGAGGATCCCGCCGTCGCGCTCATAGACGGCGATGGCGCGCGGCACGGTGATCGGCCGGCCCAGGTGATCGTGCATCGTGGCGTCGAGAAAGACTGCGTTCGCCGGTGCGTCGTTCGCCACGACGGCGGACGAGCGGCTGTAGATGCCCATCCCATAGTCGCCCTCGTCGCGGGGATACCAGGTGGAGAACGACGAGTCGCCGTACGGTGCAACGATCTCCGTCACCGAGCCGCTCTGGAGCACGGAGCGTTTGCGCCCCGCGTCGTCGAACCACACGTCGTGCACCTCGAGGCCGCGACGCGGATCGACGCCGACGCGGAGCGACCAGCGGTCCCAGGTGATCTGGTTGCCGGTGACCCGGACGTTCGATCCCGCGGGCTGGTCGATGCGCAACGGCTTGAGCGCGGCGCGCGGCGAATCGAACAGCCGACCCACCGTCGGCTCCGGCTTCTCGATCGGCATGTGCGCATCCTGCACCGATTCGGCACGCCCCTTCGTCATGTTGAGCCGCAGGCCCAGGCCCGGCACGATATCTCCGGGCGGAACCGCGTCTCGAACGTACGTGTTCCCGTTCACCACGCGATCCGATCCGACGCGCGGGAGTTTCGCGCGCTCAGGAAGGCCGACGAGGATGCTCACCCGAGCCGTGTCGACGTGCCGCTCGCGCATCGCCGCGATCCACCGCGGATCGGCGTGCGCGATCTCCTCGGCGCGCCGAATGGAGAGGAGTCGCATCGGCGGTTCGCTGTCCACCACCGTCCACGACTCGACGCGTCCGCCGGCGAGATCGACCACGGCGACGAACCCTACGTTCGTCGACCAATCGAACCCGAGGATGCGGGCGGCTCGCGTCGCGTTCGCGGTCTTGTCGCGCGGCTGAACCGTGATCGTGCCGAACCGCGCTTCGCCGGTGACGTGGTTCGATTGGCGAAGTACGGCGACCGCGCGCTGGATCTCCGCGCCGCTGAGCGGGTCCAATGGGTGCGCGGCGGTTTGCGCGCGTGCCGACGCCGCGGAGAGGGAGACGAGTGCCGCGACGACGCAACGTCGAATCATGACGGTTCCTTGGGCAGGGTTCACTTCACTACGAAGCGGGCGCGGTCTCCTCCCAACGCCCGGTCTCAGCGCTCCTGAACAATGCGTCGATCACCGCCATGTTCGCGATGGCGTTGTCGATCGAGGACGGGACTTCGCCGCGGCCGCGAATCGCCGCCGAGAAGCGGTCGCCCTGCAGCGTGTACTGATTCGCCGCGTCGATCTCGACGATCTCGCTGCCAATCCGGCTGCCGTCCTCGATGTTGATCCGGCAGCGTTCCGTCGCGCGCGGCGTGAATGGAAGATCGACCTGCATGCGACCGCGAGCGCCGAACAATTCCATGCGCTGATGCGCGACCATTGCGCCGCCGCAGTCGAAGCTCGCGACGCCGGCGTCGAACCGCAGCAGGCCGGACGTGATCCTGTCGACCTGGTACTCGGGATCGCGATCGATGGCGGCGACGGCGGCCAACGGCTCAGCTCCGAACATCCATCGCGCGATCGTGATGGGGTAGCAACCGATGTCCATCAGAGCGCCCCCTCCGTACTCGAGGCGGCTGCGCACGTCGGTCGCCTCACGGCGCGGATAGCTGAAGTGGCCGTGCACGAGCTGCAGCGCGCCGATTCGTCCGCCGTCGATCAAGCGCTTCGTCTCGATCCACTGCGGATGGGCGCGCACCATGAACGCTTCGCCGATGAGCACTCCGGCTTGCCGCGCCGCGTCGCGGAGCTCGACGGCCTCGCGTGCCGAGAGACTGATCGGTTTCTCGCAGAGCACGTGCTTTCCCGCCTGAGCGGCACGGATCGACCACGGAACGTGCAGATGATTCGGCAGCGGATTGTAGATGGCTTCGACCTCCGGGTCGTCGATCAGCGCCTCGTAGGAATCGTACGCGCGGTCGATGCCCAACGATTCGGCGGCGGCGCGCGCCCTGTCGCCCGACCGCGACGCGATCGCGACGACGCGCGAGAGCTCGCCGTCCTGCATCGACGGAATGACTTTGTCGAGCGCGATGCGCGCCGCGCCGATCACGCCCCATCGGACGGGTTCAGTCGGCACTACGGTTTCAGGTGCCGGTTCTCGATCGCGCTCAGCGCCGCGTGGCCGCCGGCGGAGAAGGGCGATGCGTTGCCGCGCTTTGCCTCGGCCGCCTCGTACATCCGAATGAAAACGAAAGCGCTCGGCACGGTCGCGATCAACGAATCGCGGCCGAACGTTTCGAGAATCGTGCGCGCCATGTACGCGCCGTTCGGGTGCGAGCCGGAGATCAGCAGTCGCTGCGCGCGCGCTCCCGCGTCGACGAGCTTCGCCGAGTCGCTGCCCGCGACGACGAGCAGGGAGTCGAGAACTTTCAGCGTGGCGGGAGTTCTGTCGTAGGCGGCATTGTACAAGTCGGCGTACCACTTCATGCCCGGCGGTTCCACCAACGGGTGTGGCTTGTCGACCATGTCGGCGATTCCCTCGTTCTTGAGCTGTCGAATCGCCTGATATAATCGCTGGTCAGCCGTATTCGCGGCCGTTGTGCGATCCAGCCTGCCGCCGAACTCGTGATGGAGCTCGTGCGAAAGGAAACCGGTCAGCTCGGTCTCTCGCACATGATACAAGTCGAGCACAATCCCCGGACTCTGAGCGTACCCGTCGGACGCGAACATCGTGAAGGTGACCAGTGGCGGCGGATGATCCACCGCACCGGGCGGGAGGAAGCGCGACGCGTTCTTTGCCGCGATCGCGATTGTGTCAGCGACGACCGGCTCGAGCGCCGCACGAAAGCGGAGCAACTCGGCGCGGGCGGCGCCTGCCGCGATCAGGTGCGAAAGCGTGGCCGAGTCTTCCGAAGGCCGCCTGAGGATACTGTCTCGCTCCGCTCGCCTCGACGGCTTGAACGCGACGTCGATGAGGTGACCGATCGCCGGATGTGAGATCATCGCGATGCGGTAGCCGGGGGTGGTCAACAGCGAGTGCCACTGCGCCGCCGACGGCTCGATGTCGCGTGACAGCGTGTCTACGGCGATCCAGAACTGATCGATTGCCGACCAATCGACTCCGCCGCTCGGCATTGGCGGAAGGCTGAGGTCACGCCGGATCTGCTCGATGTCGCGCGCGGACTGTTTCGCGACGGCCGTGTTCGCGCACATGTCGTCGAACGCCTTGAGCTGGCGCGGGCCATTCGTGAACTGGAGCAGGCGCGCGGACGCATAGAGTCCGCCGAGGAACAACGCGCATCGCTCCTCGACGTTCGGTGCGCTCCGCAGGCTCGCGGCGGCGAGTTGACCGGCCTGTTCCCATTTGCCGGCGCGGTTGAGCGCCATCACGCTGTCCGACATCGGCCGGGACTGCGCGACGACCGCGCCCGCAGACGAAACGAAGAGGAGCGCGGCTTTAGATAGGGTGTGCACGAAGGCTCGGAGTTGTAGAGCTCTAATTTCTTGCGCGATTCGTCTCGAGCACGATCACCTGGTCGTACTCATCCTGCTTTCGCGGCGGGAGGGTGAGCGTGATGCCGGCCGGAGTCTCGGCGAAGCTCACCGCCTCGCCGCCGGAGAGCATGGACGCTCGGCGAACATGCGCGCCGACGGTTGGCAGCGCTAGAGCGCGGTCGGGCCATGAGAGAACGTGCACGAACACGGTGTCGCCGCGTCTGGTCGTCGCTCCCCAAGAGCGCGGCGCAACTGGCCCGGCGCGCGTTTGGTAGATCGATCGACCGTATGTGGCGAGCCATTTCCCGATGTCG
>DATMHK010000178.1:0-5691 GCA_035554995.1 Gemmatimonadaceae bacterium | reverse complement strand
GATCAACGCGCTGGCCGCGGCCAGCGCACCATGCGATTCGTGGCCGGTGAGTCCGCGCGTCGGATCACGGCCGGCGGCGGCGATCGCGCTCCAGGTCGTCGAGTCGACGATCGCGCCCGCCGCGTCGGTCGCGCCGTCGCGCCCGTCGGTTCCCGCGGCGAGCACGGTGATGCCGTCGGCGGCAGCGCCCGCGTCGTGCAGCACGCGAGCCGCCGCCAGCGCGAGCTCCTGACATCGACCGCCGCCGGCCGGAGAGCCGCCCTTCGCGTTCAGCGTCACGGTCGTCTCGCCACCCCAAACGACGATGCCGCTCGCCGAGCTGGCGGCTCGGCTGGCGACGAGCGTTCGCGCGATCGCTTCGCCGGCGGCGGCTGCTTCACCGTCGAGCCGGTTCGGCATGATTCGGCTTTCGAGCCCGTGGTCGCGCGCGGCGGCGGCGATGCCGTCGAGCGCGACGCGATTGTTTCCGATGACGCGCGCCGTGATGTGTGCGAATGCCGGGTGCGCGCTGGACGGCGTCTCCGGCGTCAGGCCGCGCGCTATGCCTCCGAGGTAATCGCGCATTGCCTGTGGGACGCGATCGAACAAGCCGGCGCGCTCCAGCCGTTCTCGTACGTCCTTCGCGGTCGTCGTGTCCGGGACGCACGGGCCCGAGCCGATCACCGACAGGTCGTCGTCGGCGACATCGGAAATAGCGAGGCAGTAGATGGCGGCAGGGGCGAGTGCGAGCGCCAATCGTCCCGCGCTCCAGCGCGAGAAGCGTTTTCGGACCGAGTTCATCGCGGCGATGTCGAGTCCGGAGCCGAGCAGCAGTTCATGTAGGAGCACGAAATCCGACTCCGCGATCCCGCGCACCGGCGCACCGATCAGCGCGGACGCGCCGCCGGATAACAGCACGATGGCGATGTCGGTGCTGCGCCGCCCGGCGGCGACTTCACCGATCTTGACCGCCGCCTCGAATGAGAGGCGCCCCGGGGTGGGATGATCGCCACGCAACGACACGAGTGTCGGGTACGGTGCGGTCCCGTCGTCCGGCGAGACGACGACTCCGCCGATGATCGAGTGAAGTCCGCGCTGCAGCGAGCGAACCGCGGCGGCGGCCATCGGGCGCGCGGCTTTGCCGATGGCGAAAAGCCAGACGCGCCGGGCTCGTCCGAGCTCCAGCGCGTCGATCGCGCGCGCCGTCGCCGCGCCCGGAGCGGCGGCGGCGACAGCGGCGTCATACAACTCTAATAGCAGCGTGCGGGCGGTTCCGGTCGACGTCACCGCCGCGCTCGCGCTAATGCGACGGTCCGGCCGCCGGGAGAGTTGCAGCGACCGCCTTGCCGAGATCCGTGTATGCGTCCGCGGACATCACATTGAACTTCATGATGCGCGCGGTGATTTTGCCATCCGGGCCGACGACGAACACGTTCCGCGTGTCGGCCTTTCCGTCGGCCGAGCCGTACTGCTTGGCGACGGTCTGGTCCGGATCGCTCGCGAAAACGATCGGGAAGCCCGAGTCATGCGCCCAGTTGGCCTGCGTGGTATCGGCGTCGGTACTGATGCCGATCACGACGACTTTCTTTCCGTTGTTGAAGAGCTTGGAGTACTGATCACGGTACTCCTCCATTTGAACCGTTCAGCCCTTGGTCCTTGCCTTCGGGAAGAAGGCGATCACGACCGTTTGGCCGCGATAGTCGCTGAGCTTGACCGGGTTCTTGAGGAGCCCGTAGCGGGTCGCGCCGGGCAGGGTGAAGTCGGGGGCGTTCTGTCCGACGTCGGGGGCGGTCGCGGCGGAGCCTGGTGCCGGCTGCTGAGCCCCGGCAACGGCCCCGAACAGAGCGACCCCGATCGCGGCGATGCGCGTCTGGCGGAGAAGCGGAGTCATGAGTAAACGGCGACTGCGCGGGTTTAAGGAAGCAGGAAGATGTCCTAGAAGGCCCTGCGGCGCAATCAGCGCGAACGAAACGAGACACAATCCACGAATCAGGACACACCCTGTTCTCTCAGTAGACGCTAAGGAAACTAAACGTTCGATCGACGGGGTTTAGTGCCGGAATGGCGCATGCCAATTACCTCTGGCGAATGTTGCGAAGACTTTCGACGGAGAATGCGATGCGATACACAAAATGGTTGAGTCTCGTGACGGTGGCGGTCCTGGCGGTTGCGTGTGGTGGGAAGGGCACATCCGCGCTCGACGACGCGCTGAAGAACGACTTGGCGCTCGCATCGCAGGCTCAGGCGTACAATCCGCAGCAGTTCATCTCGCCGACTGAGGCGGGATATGCGAACCAGAATGCGCCGCAGGCTCTGCAGACCGTTGCCCGGCAGCCGGTTTACCGAAGTGCGCCGGTACGTCGCACTTCCACGGCCCGCCGGTCGAGCGGCTCCAGCAGCGGCGGCTACTATCCGGCGCCGGATCCGCCGACCCGGGTCGAGAAGCACACCCAGCGTGACGCTGCAATCGGTGCCGCGGCTGGCGCGATCATCGGCGCGACAACCAGTCGTGACAAGGTGAAAGGTGGGCTCATCGGTGCCGCGGTCGGCGGAATCCTCGGCGGCGTGATCGGCAACAACGTGGACGTGCAGAAGAAGACTGGGTGGTAGGGAGGTGGTGGGTAGGGATCGTGGGGGAAAACAGGAAAAGAGCGGGCTCCGGGTGGGGCCCGCTCTTTTTTGTTTGGTAAAACGGCGCAACGTCGCTGCCGGCTATGGTCGGCGGCTGCGGCCGACGGCTGGCTGGCAGCCGGTGGCGGTGCGCATGGCTAGCGGCTTTTGGCTATCGGCCGCGGCGTGCGGTGGTGCTTTCCGCTCTCGGCCAAAACCCTGGTGTCATCCTGACGGAGCCCTTCGTCGCTGTCGCTCCTCTAGGGCAGGCTGCGCGACGAAGGACCTACTGCCCGTGACGAGTCACAGCTCGGGACAGGTCCTTCGCTTCGCTTAGAATGACAACAGCGACATTGAGCAGCCGAGAGCCGGCCGCATCGCCGGCAGCCGCAGCCGGCCGCCCAAAAGCCGCAAGCCGTGCGCACCGCCGCGACCCGCAAGCCAGCGGTCTGCCGCAGCCGCCGACCATAGCCGCAGGCGACGTTGCGCCGTTTAAGCGCCTACGCTCTCCCGCCAACAAGCTGCCTGAGCACGTACGGCAGAATTCCACCGTTCGTGTAGTACCGCATTTCCTCCGGCGTATCGATTCGCGCCACCACGGTGAACTTCTTCTCCACGCCGTCCGCGCCCTTCGCCCGCACGGTGAGCTTCGCGCGCGGCTTCAGGCCCGCGTCCAACCCGTCGATGTCGAACGTCTCGAACCCGGTGAGCCCGAGCGACTGCCTCGTCTCGCCATTCGTGAACTCGAGCGGCAGTACTCCCATCCCAACCAGGTTCGACCGGTGGATGCGTTCGAACGACTCGGCGATCACGGCACGAACGCCGAGAAGCACCGTGCCCTTTGCCGCCCAGTCGCGCGATGAACCAGTGCCGTACTCTTTGCCCGCGATGACGACGAGCGGCGTTCCGGCTTGCTGGTACGCCATCGATGCGTCGTAGATGGATTCCGGCGATCCACCGGGCGTGCGCGTCGTGAGCCCGCCTTCGGTGCCCGGCACCATCTCGTTCCGCAGCCGGATGTTCGCGAACGTGCCGCGCATCATCACTTCGTGATTGCCGCGCCGCGCGCCGTACGAATTGAAATCTTTCTTTTCCACGCCGTGCGCGATCAGCCATTTGCCGGCCGGGCTCGACGCCGGGATGTTGCCCGCCGGCGAGATGTGATCCGTCGTGATCGAATCGCCGAGCATCGCGAGCGCGCGCGCGCCGGTCACCGGGCGAATGCCCGGCGGCTGCATCGTCATCCCCTCGAAGTACGGCGGATTCTTCACATACGTCGAGCTCGCGTCCCAGGTGTATGTCTCGCCGGCGGGGACGTCGAGCGCGCGCCATTGGTCGTCGCCGTTGAACACGTCGGCGTACTGCGTCTTGAAGAACTCGCTCTTCACGCTGCGATTGATCTCGTCCTGCACTTCCTGCGGCGTCGGCCAGATGTCGCGCAGGAAGACGGGACCGTCCTTGCCGACGCCGATCGGTTCGCGCGTGATGTCGAGATCCATCCGGCCGGCGAGCGCGTAGGCGACGACGAGCGGCGGGGACGCGAGATAGTTGAATCGTGTGAGCGGATTGACGCGCCCTTCGAAGTTGCGGTTACCCGACAACACCGCGGCGGTCACCAACTTCTTACTCTCGATCGCCTGGCCGATCGGCTCGGGCAGCGGCCCCGAGTTGCCGATACACGTCGTGCAGCCGTAGCCGACGAGCTGGAAGCCGAGCTGGTCGAGATACTCCTGGACGCCGGCTTGTCGGAGATAGTCGGTGACGACCTTCGACCCCGGCGCGAGTGATGTCTTCACCCACGGCTTTCGTTGCAGACCTTTCTTCACCGCGTTTCGAGCGAGCAGACCGGCGGCGAGCATCACCGATGGGTTCGACGTGTTCGTGCAGCTCGTGATCGCGGCGATCACCACGGCGCCGTGCCGAAGCGTGAACGACTGGCCGTTGTAGTCGACTTTCACGCCGTCGCTCGCGACCTCTTCGCCGTCGGCGACGACAACGGCCGCCGGCGCGAGCGCCGGCTCCGCGGACACCTTCGTGGCTTCCTTCACCTGCGCCGCGGCCGCCGGCGTGCCGAGCTTCGCGAGGTCCGACGACAGCGCCTCGTGGTACATCGTCTTTGCCTTCGACAGCGGTACGCGATCCTGCGGACGCTTCGGTCCAGCGAGGCTCGGCTCCACCGTGCCGAGATCCAGCTCGAGCGTGTCGGTGAAGACGGGATCCGGCGTCGAATCGGTGCGGAAGAGTCCCTGCTCCTTGGTGTACGCCTCGACCAGCTTGATGTGCTGCTCGGGGCGGCCGGTCATCCGCAGATACTTGAGCGTCTCCTCATCGCACGGGAAGAATCCCATCGTCGCGCCATACTCCGGCGCCATGTTGGCGATCGTTGCTCGATCGGCCAGCGGGAGCGAGCTGAGACCCGTTCCGTAAAACTCGACGAACTTTCCGACGACCTTTTTCTTGCGCAGCATCTCGGTCACGGTGAGCACGAGGTCCGTGGCCGTCGCGCCGGGCGGCAGCTTTCCGTGCAGCTTGAATCCGATCACTTCCGGGATGAGCATCGACACCGGCTGCCCAAGCATCGCCGCCTCGGCCTCGATACCGCCAACGCCCCAGCCGAGTACGCCGAGACCGTTGATCATCGTCGTGTGCGAGTCCGTGCCGACGAGCGAGTCGGGATAGGCCACCCGCTCGCCGTCCTCCTCCGACACGAAGACTGTTTTGCCCAGATACTCGAGATTGACCTGGTGGCAGATACCGGTGCCCGGGGGCACCACGCGGAAGTTGCGGAACGCATCCTGACCCCAGCGCAGGAAGACGTAGCGCTCCTTGTTCCGGTCGAACTCGAGCTCCGTGTTGATGAGGAAGGCCGCCTGCGTGCCGTACTCGTCCACCTGCACCGAATGGTCGATCACGAGATCGACGGGCTGGAGCGGATTGATGCGCTGCGCGTCGCCGCCGAGCGCTGCGATCGCGTCGCGCATGGCCGCGAGATCGACGACCGCCGGCACGCCGGTAAAGTCCTGCAGCAGCACGCGGCTCGTGCGAAAGGCGATCTCCTTCTCGGCGGTGCTCTTCACGTCCCAGCGCGCCAGCGCGAGGATG